>CAXBAZ010000075.1:0-10307 GCA_963973395.1 uncultured Acidimicrobiaceae bacterium | reverse complement strand
GGGGTCGCCCGCCACGGGGTTCGCCACGGGATTCGAGACGGGGTTCGAGACGGCGTCCGACCCGTGATCGCGCCCGGCTCCGACCAGTAGATTGCGGGTGATGTCGCGCATCGACGTGGCCGTGCTCGGCCGACCACACGTCACGCTCGACGACGTGCCGGCGCCGTTGGTCGGCCGTCTGCTCGAGCTGGCCGTTCGTCTCGCGATCGCGGGTCAGTCACCCGTGCCCCTCCACCGGCTCGCGGACGTGTGGCCGGACTCGGCAGCGAGCGACGGAGCGATCCGCGTCGCGCTCACGCGGCTGCGTCGCGCGCTCGGACCGAACACGATCACCCGGGTCGAGCACGGGTACCTGATGACACCGAGTGCCCACATCGACGCCGACCGTTTCGAACATCTGCTGATCCGCGCCAGGGATGTATCGCTCGATCCGCAGGCGCGGCTCGCCGCGGTCGACGAAGGACTCCGTCTCTGGCACGGCGCCGCGTACGAAGGGTTCGAGGCGTCGCCGTGGGTGAGGTACGAGGCGATCCGGCTCGACGAACTCCGCGAACACGCGCTCGATCTGCGTTTCGAACTCCTGGTGGAGCACGGTGCCCACGAGGAGGTGGTCGGCGAGTTGGCCGCTGCGCTCGAACGCACCCCGGAACGAGATCGGCGCAGTGAGCTGCTGGCGCTCGCGCTCTACCGCTCGGGCCGACAGACATCGGCGCTCGATGTCATCGACCGGACACGCCGTCGGCTGCGCGAGGAGTACGGTCTGCACCTCGGCGACTCACTCGGGCAGCTCGAACGCCAGATCCTCGAACACGACCCATCGCTGTCGTCGGCGTCGTCCGACGACGACGAGCCGCCGCGGGACGCGCGACTGCGTTCGGCGACGGCGCTGATGCGGGAGGGCATGGTGGACGACGCCGTGACCATCTCCGGTGAGGCGCTGGCGACGGCACGCTCCGACGGCAACCGACGGCGGCTCGCGGATGCACTGCTGGTCCGGGCCCAGGCCGTCACCTTGGCAGGGACGGCGGACGCGGACGAGTTGATCGACGAAGCACAGACGATCGGACGGTCGCTCGGCGACGGCCGGCTGCTGGCGCGGGCGGCCCTGATCCGCTTCGGTGCCGGTGTGCCGCCGGATCGCACGAAGGCGATGATCGAGCTGGCCGAGCCGCTCGACCTGCTGCCGAGCACCGCAGCCGAACGGGTCGAACTGTTGTGTGCCGCCGCCGTGGTCGTCACGTTCGTCGACCTCGACATGGCCGCGGATCGGGTGCTCGTCGCAGCACGGCGCACCTACGAAGCGGTCGGTGACGTGCGGAGTGAGGTGGTCTGGCTGGCGGCCCGTTCGATCGTCGGATCGGTGCGGGGCGACGACATGGACACCGCCGACGAACTCGCGGAACGGGCGGCGGTCCGTGCCGCGTCGACCGATGATCCCCTGGTCGCCACCCTGGTGCTCCACGCCGGTCTTCGGCGCGCCTCCTCCCGGGGTGATCTCGGACTCGTCGACCGGTTGGTCGACGAACTGGCGGTCGCCGCACAGCGAGCCGTGCTGCCGTTCGGCATCGTGCGCGTCCACCTGTGTCGCATCACCAATGCACTGGCCCGCGGCGATCTCGAGTCGGTGCCCGGTCTGATCGAGGATGCCGCCGCGGCCGGTCGGCGGCTGAACACCCACGCGGCCGACGGCGCAGCCGAATCGCAACGCCTGGCGTTCGCACTCGAGGAGGATCGTTTGGGCGAACAGCTCGGGATGTTGCGCACCTTCGCCCGATCGTCACCGACGGCAGGTCCGGCTCCGCTCGCCGCGTACGTCGGTGACGAATCCGACCGCGAGCGCCTGCGTCGGCATCTGGGCGACGTGCGCCACGATGCGTCATTCCCGATCGTCCTCGCGCTCGTCGCTCTGGTCGCGGGTCGGCATCGCGATGCCGTGGCCGGCGGGTGGGCCCGCCCGCACCTCGCCGCGCTCGGCGACCGTACGATCTTCGTCGGATTCGGGACACTCGGCCTCGGCTTCGCCCGGTTCTTCCTCGGACTCACCGAGTTCGCCGTCGGCGAGTACAGGACGGCGACGGCTTCGTTCGAGGCCGCCGCCCTGGCATCCGAACATTCGGGTGCTCATCTGTGGGCTGCCCACGCCCGGCTCTGGTCGGCGGAGGCGCTGCTCGACATCGGTGGCAGCGCCGCAGAGATCGAGGCACGACGGGCGATCGACCTGGCCGTGGCGACGGGCGTCGTCGGCAATTCCCGGCGTGCGCAGGAGCACCTGCACCGACTCGGTGGTCGACTCGACGACGCTTCGTTGCTCGATGCGAGTCGGGGCAGGTGAACCAGCCTCCGACCCCGCCCGCGCTCAGTCGGTCGCCAGCGTGCGGGCGGTGTCGCTGAGGGGCACGTCGGACCGCCGGCGGGGGTACGTCCGCAGCACACGATCACCGGAGTTGGTGGTGACGCCGAGCCAGTAGTGCTCGTTGCGGAAGTGGTGGCTCCGGTGGTTGCGGGCCAGACGCGAGTAGTAGCGGCTCGTGCAGCGGTAGCGCGTGTGGACCAGCAGGTGGACCCACTCGTAGTGCGCCAGTCCGACCGCGGCCAGCGCCCACGCCGTGAGGAACGGGCCGATCAGCGTCGAACCCGTCAACCACATGAGCGGGAGCGCCCAACCGGCGGTCACGGCGCCGAACGCGACGATGAACACACCCGCGTCGACCCCACGCAGCATGAGCCAGTCGATGTCGGGCGGATCGAGGTGGTGCCGCCGGTGGCCGGCACCCGTGCCCAGGGTCCGGCTCGTCCACGCCTCCTCCGGTGCGTGGAGCAGGTAGCGGTGGACGACCCACTCGATCGGCCCGGCGATCGCCAAGGTGACGCCGATCACGATGAGGTCACCGCGTCCGAAACCGCCGACGGCGACACGTGCGGCGCCCAGGGCCACCGTGGCGACGAGCAACACCCGTGCCGAACCTCGTGAGAGGTAGACGGCTCCGGCATCGCGCCTGGTCCGAAGCTCGTCGGCGCGAGGCGCCCGGGCAGCGGAGACGATCGACATCGTCAGCTCATCGTACGTGCCGTCCGGCGGGGTCGGGCCGGATGCCAGGTACCGTTTTCCTGATGTTGCCCCTGCGGATCGGAGACTTCACGCCGGCGGTGCCGGTCGTGCTGGCGCCGATGGCAGGCGTGACGAACGCCGCGTTCCGCTCGATGTGCCGCGATTTCGGGCCCGACCTCGTGTACGTCAACGAGATGGTCATGTCCACCGCGGTCGTGCATCGCAACGACAAGACCCGCCAGATGATGAAGTTCGGACCGGACGAGTCGCCGCGGAGCCTGCAGATCTACGGCAGCGACCCGACGATGCTCGGTCGGGCGGTGCACATGGTCTGCGACGAGGGGCTCGTCGACCACGTCGACCTCAACTTCGGTTGCCCTGCGGCGAAGGTGACGCGCAAGGGCGGCGGCGCCGCGGTGCCGGCCAAGCCGGCGCTCCTGCGCACGATCCTGCGCGCCGCGGTCGGCGCGGCCCGGCCCTACGGCGTGCCGGTCACCGCGAAGTTCCGGATGGGTCTGTGGCACGACCTCCGCACCGACCTGACCACGGGTCTGATCGCGGAGGAGGAGGGCGTGGCCTGGATCGCGCTGCACGCCCGAACCGTCGAGCAGCACTACTCGGGCGAGGCTGCCTGGGAAGCGATCGCCGAGCTCAAGCAGGCGGTGACGACCATCCCCGTGCTCGGGAACGGCGACATCTGGGAGGCGAGCGATGCGCTCGCCATGATGGCGGACACCGGGTGCGACGGCGTCGTGATCGGCCGTGGGTGCCTGGGGCGTCCTTGGCTGTTCGGTGATCTGGTGACTGCACTGTCGGGAGGCGAATCGCAGCCGACGCGACCGCTCGGCGTGGTCGTCGACACGATGATGGAGCACGCTCGCCGCCTCGTGGCGCACCACGGTGGCGGTTCGCAAGAGCCGTTCGCGATGCGCGACTTCCGCAAGCACACCGGCTGGTACCTGTCGGGCTACCCGGTCGGCCCGGCGGTACGGCGGGCGATGTCGATGGTGTCGTCGCTGCAGGAGCTTGCCGATCTGGTCGCTCCGCTCGACCGGACGTTGCCGATCGTCGACGGCGGCGAGCGGATCAAGCGTGGGCACACCAACGGGCCGCGCAAGGTGTCGTTGCCGGCTGGCTACCTCGACGACCTCGACGACGTGACGGTGCCCGACGACGGGGCCGTGATGGCCCTGTCCGGCGGCTGAACCACGCCCGGTCGGGTCCGGCCAAATTGACTCCCGCCGTGTCACCGGCAAGGATCGGGGCACGGTGTCGAGCGGTTTCGGCCGGTGCAGCGCCGTGGGGAAACATCGAGACGGAACATCGACATCGATCGACAGGGGAGTTGCGACATGGCCACTGCTGGCTCAATTCTGGGGAACGCCGTGCACCGTCTGGAGGATCCGACGCTGCTCACGGGCGACGGGAAGTACGTCGACGACCTCGTCGAGACCGGCATGCTGTACATCGCATTCGTGCGGTCGACCGTCGCACACGGCACGATCGAGTCGGTCGATGCCACCGATGCCGAGTCGATGCCCGGCGTCGTCGGTGTCTACCACGCACGTGGTGACGATCTCGGCCTGGCAGCCGTGCAGGGCTTCGCCATGATGCCCGAGACGTTCAACCGCCCGGTGTTCGCCACCGACAAGGTCCGGTTCGTCGGCGACATCGTCGCTGCGGTCGTCGCCGAATCGCAGGCCCAGGCCAACGACGCCGCCGAGACGGTGCTCGTCGACTACGACGTACTGCCGGCGATCATCCACGCGCCGGACGGCATGAAGGACGACGCGCCGCTGCTGTTCCCCGAGACCGGTTCCAACATCTGCTTCGCCACCCAGTTCCCCGAAGGCGGATCCGACGAAGATCCCTGCGAGGGCGCCGCCGCGGTCGGCGAAGTCCACATGGTCAGTCAGCGCCTCGCCGGCGTGCCCATGGAGAACAACGGCATCGTGGCCGTTCCCGCCGACGGTGGCCTCACGATGTGGGTCTCGCACCAGACGCCGCACTCGATCCACGCCGGCTACGCCCCCGCACTCGGTCTCGAGCCCGAACAGCTCCGGGTGGTGTGCCCGTGGGTCGGCGGCGGCTTCGGCCCCAAGGCCGCCAGCTACGTCGAGCACATCGCCGCCGGCGCCCTCGCGCTCAAGCTGCAGAAGCCGGTCAAGTGGGTGGAGTCCCGCTCCGAGGACATGGTCTCGCTGGTCCACGGCCGCGACTACGTGATGAAGGCGCGACTCGGCGTGGGGCAGGACGGCAAGATCGTCGGCCTCGACGCCGAGGTGATCGCGGCCGCGGGTGCCTATCCGGCGATCGGAGCGATCCTGCCGATGCTGACCCAGATGATGTCGGTCGGCGTGTACGAGATCCCCAAGGTCAGGTTCGACGCCAAGACGGTGCTCACCAACAACACGACGGTCGGCGCCTACCGGGGCGCCGGACGCCCGGAGGCGACCCAGCTGATCGAGCGGGTGATCGACGCCGCTGCGGCCGAGATCGGCATGGACCCGGCCGAGATCCGGCGGGTCAACTTCATGCAGCCCGACTCCTTCCCGCGGGTCACCATCACCGGCGGCGCCTACGATTCCGGTGAGTACGAAAAGGCGCTCGACGCCGTGCTCGAGGCCTCCGGCTACGCAGGTCTGCGCGAGGAGCAGGCCGCCCGCCGCGCATCCGGCGACGCGAAGCAGATCGGCATCGGCGTGTCCGCGTACGTCGAGGTCACCGCACCGGTCGGGCTCCACGTCGAGTACGGCGCCTGTGAGATCAACGACGACGGGAGTGCCACCGTCTTCGCGGGCACGAGCGTCCACGGCCAGGGCCACCACACCTCGTTCGCGATGCTGGCCAGCAACGTGCTCGGCATCCCGATGGACAAGATCACACTGGCCAACTCCGACACGGCCACGGTGCCGCGGGGCTCGGGCACGTTGGGGTCGCGTTCGCTCCAGACCGCCGGCAGCGCGATCCATCTCGCGTCCGAGGGTGTGCTCGACCGGGCCAAGCAGATCGCCGCCCACCTGCTCGAAGCCGCTCCCGACGACATCGAGACCGGTGACGGCGGGCTGCAGGTGGCCGGCGTGCCGGCCAAGAGCGTGTCGTGGGTCGACCTGGCCGCAGCCTCCAAGGACGCATCGAAACTGCCCGACGGGCTCGATCCCGAGGTGCTCAAGCACGAGCTCGATTTCGACGGGGAGAACTCGACGTTCCCGTTCGGCGCCCACGTCTCGGTCGTCGAGGTCGACACGGAGACCGGGCGCGTCGAGATGCTCCGCCATGTCGCGGTCGACGATTGTGGCCGGATCCTCAACCCCATGCTCGTGCGCGGTCAGCAGCACGGTGGCATCGCCCAGGGGGCGGCGCAGGCGTTGTTCGAAGAGGTGCTGTACGACGACGACGGCAACCCGATCACGTCGAACCTGATGGACTATGCGATCCCGTCGGCGGCCGAACTGTGCAGCTTCGAGACCTCCAACACCGAGACCGACAGCCCCCGCAACCCGCTCGGTGCCAAGGGCATCGGCGAGTCGGGCACGATCGGCTCGACGCCGGCCATCCAGAACGCGGTCGTCGACGCCGTCTCGCACCTCGGTGTCAAGCACATCGACATGCCGTGCTCGTCACAGCGCGTCTGGGCCGCGATCCAAGCCGCCCGCTGACGGTTGGTGCCAGGAGCGTGAGCCGACAGGCGAACTGCGACCAATCGTCGCGGGGCAGCTCAGCGGAATGAAAAGGAGCGCAGCGACCTGTCCGCTGAGCGCCCAGGCACCAAGCGTCAGTTGCGTCAGGTGACGGTGATCGACCGGTTGGTGCTCGCATCGGCGTCGCCGCGACGCCGCGAGCTGCTGGCGTCGATCGGCGTGGCCTTCGACGTGTCGCCGGCCGACGTCGACGAGACCGAGCAGGCGGGAGAGCATCCGCTCGACTACGTCGAGCGGATCGCCGCCACCAAGGCTCGGACGGTCGTGTCACGTACGCACGGACCCGAACTCGCCGGCGTCGCAGTGCTGGCGGCCGACACGACCGTCGACGTCGACGGTGAGATCCTGGCCAAACCGGTCGACGACGACGATGCCCGGCACATGCTGCGCCGACTCTCGGGTCGGACCCATCGGGTGCACACCGCCGTGTTCGGATGGTCATCGTGTGGCGAACACGCCGTCACCGTCACCACCCAGGTGACCTTCGTGCGGCTCGCCGAGCACGACATCGACTGGTACCTGTCGATGGGTGAGCATCTCGACAAGGCCGGGGCGTACGGGATGCAGGGCGCCGGCGGCGCGCTGGTCGAGCGCATCGACGGCAGCCCCTCCAACGTGATCGGGCTGCCGCTCGCCGAGACGATCGGCGTGCTGCGAGCCTGCGGGATGACCGTCGGCGGCTGACGTCGCCGGTCGAGGGTGTCCGTCGACCGGCGACGCGTCAGCCCGCCGGCTGTTCGGGCGGCGTCGGCGTGAACGTCTCCGTGTGGAGGATCTCGTAGTTGCCGCCCACGTGGACGTTGAGCGTGTAGTCGACGAGTTGGAGGAGCGGCTGCTCGACCTGCATCGTCGCCGTGAAGCAGCCGTCGGCACGCGGCCACTCGGTCTCCCAATCGGTCGCGACGACGCCGACCAGGCGTGGTTGGGTCACGTCGTCATTGGCGTCGATCTGGAGCTGCACTCCGGCCTCGGTGTACGCCTGTTGGACCTCCTGTGAGACCGGTTGCCGGACCAGCTGGACCATGACGTCCTGATGCCGGTCCGGCACGAATCCGTCGTAGTCGAGTTGGATGGCGAGGGCCTGGGCCCCGGACACGGGTGCTTCGACGAAGTTGTCGGAGCAGTCGAAGTTGAATCCCACCTCGCCCTCGACGAAGTCGCCGAAGAACGCGTCGGGCACCTCCTCGTCGACCAGTTTGGTGATGTACGGGCTCTCGTACGGGGTGCCGTTGCGGGCCGCCTCGATGAGCGGGATCGCGTAGTCGACGGCGCGTGACTGGGAGACGGCGGTCTCGCCGTCGCGGACGCCCTGCAACGACGTGACGCGGCTGGGTACTGCGATCAGTCGTCCCGCCGAGTCGGCCATCAATCCACCCGAGTTGCCGCCGCGGATGTCGACGTCCATCTGGACCCAGGCACGGTTGTCCGCCGCCCGCGGGTCGGTGAGGAATCCGCTGAGCGAGCCGTCGGTCAGGGTGACGGCGCTGTTCGCGGCGAGTCCGGGGAAGCCCATGACGAACATGTCGTCACCGGTGGAGAGATCCTCCACGGATCCGAGCTCGACCTCGGTGAGCTCGGCGAGGTCGGCATCCTCGACGGCCCGGCCGGTGAGGGTCTCGGTGAGCTGGATGATGGCGAGGTCGAGGTAGCCGTCGACGACGACGAGTCGAGCGCGGAACCGCGGCTCGGCGGCGCGATCGATGCCGGGCGAGACCGAGACGACGATGTCGTCGATGTCCTGCAGCCACATCGGGCTGAAGCCGTACTGCAGCGCCAGACCCTCACCTTCGCCCCAGCCGGCGACGTGGGCATTGGTGAGGATCAGTCCGAGTTCCTTGTCGATGATCGTGCCACTGCCGGTACCGCCGCCGGTGACCTGTTCGTTGGCTTGGATGTTCACCACGCCACGCGTCAGCACGTCGAGGTCGGGTTTGCCGCTGTCGCGTGTGGCGAGCCAGGCGACGAGTCCGATGCCGATCGCAGCGACCGCGAGGGCCCCCGCCAGCAACCCGACCTTGCCGCCGCTGCCGAGGCGGCTGAAGCGTTGAGCGGCGGTGACCTGACGAGTGCCGCTGGCCTTGACCACGACGCGCTCTCCGGCGTCGGAGTCGCCGAGCATGAACGCCATCGTGCCGGCGACCGGCGTTGTGCTCGTCTTCCTGCCGTCGAGGAACGTCCCCCCGGAGCTGTCGAGATCGTCGAGCTGCCACCCGTTGCGGAATTCCAGCACGGCGTGGCGCCGGGAGACGTTGGGGTTCTGGCTGGGAACGTCGACCGCGGTGTCACGGCCGATGACGTACTTGCGTCCGGGGGCGAAGGTGTACGACGTGCCGGCGCACTCGACGATGATCGTCTCACCGGTCACCTGCGTCGCTCCGGCCGCGGCACCGGGGGCGAGCACCCCGCCCGGACGGGCCGCCTCTCCGACCACGGCGGTCGCGTCGGACGACGCCGCCACCGTGCGGTCGAGGTCGTTGACGATCGGGTCGGTTCGCAAGCCGACCCGCACGGCGTGCTGGCCCCGGGCCAGGGTGATCTGGGCACCACCGTCGACCTCGGTCGAGCTCACGCGCTCGCCGTCGACGAACGAACCCTGGGTGCTGCCCATGTCCTTGAACGTCCACGTGCCGCCGACGTGGTCGACTTGGGCGTGGTGCCGGGAGATGCCCTCCCGCTCGACCACCACCTCGGACGCGGCGTCGCGCCCGATGCGTACCGGAGCATCGGCCGGACCGAAGGTCCAGCTCTGCTCGTCGATCGTAATGGTCAAGCGTCGGTCGCTCATCGTGACTCTCCCCGCGTGTGAATCCGGCACGACGTTATCCGCCGTGCGCGGCCGGTGGGAGGGGCAATCCGGTCGCTGCTACCGCCCTGTTACCGCGGGCCGGTGGTGGACCGCTGGAACACCGCCACCGTGGAGCCGAGCCAGATCTCGTCGCCGTCGTGCAGATCGATCTCGTCGATCCGCACGCCGTTCACCCAGGTGCCGTTGGTCGAATGTCGGTCGGACAGCCGGAATCCGCTCGGTCGGCGTTCGATGAGAGCGTGCTCCCTGCTGACGTCGTCGTCGTCGATCACGATCTGCTGACCGCCGTCGCGACCGATCGTGACGAGGTCGGCCGACAAACGATGCCGGCGAGCGCCGACGCTGAGCACCGCCACGCCGGAGCCGGCGGCGACACGCGTCGCCTGAGCCGGACCACCGGCGGCTGCGGCTCGGCCGATCAGCAGCCGCGGGTCGTGGGCGAGGATCCGGTTCTCGAGTTCGGCGAGCTCGGGCCCGGGGTCGACGCCGATCTCGTCGGCGAGCGAGCGGCGCACGTCGGCGAGCACACGCAGCGCGTCGGTCTGGCGCCCCGACCGGTACAGCGCCAGCACGACCATGGCGGCAAGGCCTTCGTCGAGCGGCGCCGCCCGGCGGCGCTCGACGAGCGAGGGGAGGAGGTCGACGTGATTGCCGGCGGCGAGTTCGGCGGTCGCCCATTCCCTCCAGACACCGTCGATTCGGCCGGCGAGCACGCGGGACTCGGCGACGGCCCACTCGTTGTCGAGCAGGT
>CAXBAZ010000074.1:0-10373 GCA_963973395.1 uncultured Acidimicrobiaceae bacterium | reverse complement strand
AGACGTTGTCGCCCATCCCGATCTCGTCGCCGTAGTACACGACCGGGGTGCCGGGCAGTGAGAACAGGAGTGCGTTCAGGAGTTCGATCTTGCGGCGGTCGTTGCCGAGCAGCGGGGCCAGCCGGCGCCGAATGCCGAGGTTGATCCGCATCTCGTCGTCGCGTGCGTACGCCCGCAACATCAGGTCGCGCTCTTCCTCGGTCACCATCTCGAGCGTCAGTTCGTCGTGGTTCCGCAGGAAGGTCGCCCACTGGCAGTTCTCGGGTGGCGCCGGCGTCTGCTCCATGATGTCGATGATCGGCATCCGGTTCTCCAACTGCACCGACATGAACAGACGTGGCATCACCGGGAAGTGGAAGTTCATGTGACACTCGTCGCCGTCGCCGAAGTAGGCGGCCGAGTCCTCCGGCCACATGTTCGCCTCGGCGAGCAGCATCCGGTTCTCGTACTTGGAGTCCATGTGCGCACGGATCCGCTTCAGGACGGCATGCGTCTCGGGGAGGTTCTCGCACGTCGTGCCCTCGCGCTCGTAGAGGTACGGGATCGCGTCGAGCCGCAGTCCGTCGACGCCCATGTCGAGCCAGAAGTCGAGCACGTCGAGCACGGCTTCCTCGACGGCCGGATTGTCGAAGTTCAGATCGGGCTGATGGGAGTAGAAGCGGTGCCAGAAGTACTGGCCCGCCACGGGATCCCACGTCCAGTTCGACGTCTCGAAGTCCTGGAAGATGATCCGGGCGTCGGAGTACTGCGTCGGGTCGTCGGTCCACACGTAGAAGTCGCGCCACTTCGAACCCTGCGGTGCGTTGCGTGCCCGCTCGAACCAGGGGTGCTGGTCGCTCGTGTGGTTGATGACGAGCTCGGTGATCACCTTGATGTCGCGGGCGTGAGCGGCGTCGAGCAATCGCTGGAAGGCACGCTTGGTGCCGTAGTCGGGGTTGACCTGGTAGTACTCGGCGATGTCGTAGCCGTCGTCGCGGCCCGGCGACGGGTAGAACGGCAGCATCCAGATGGCGGTGACGCCGAGGTCGGCGAGGTAGTCGAGCCGTGACGTCAGCCCGTCGAGGTCGCCGATCCCGTCGCCGTTGGAGTCGGCGAACGCGCGGACGTGGAGTTCGTAGATGACGGCGTCGCGGAACCAGTCGCTCGTGATGGTGGTGGTCGTCGGTGCGGTGCACCGTGAAGACGTGGGCCGGTGCACCCCACGGTGACAGCGCGACGAAGTTCTCGTTGCCGTGCCATCGGAAGCGGCCACCGCCGAAGTGGTCGACGACGTCGTAGTCACTGCCGTAGTCGAATCCGATCGCGGCCAGGTCGATGTCGACGGTGCCCGACTGGTCGTGATGGGGATCGACGTTGACCACCACCAGGACCGGATCACCGACGCCGGCCGGATCGGTCTTCGTGAAGCAGAGCAGTGCATCGTTGGACGTGCGATGGAACCGGATCGAGGCGAGTTCGGTGAGCGCCGGGTGGGCACGCCGGATCCGGTTCAGGTGGCCGAGCAGCGGCGCGAGGCTGTCATCACGATCGAGGTCCCAGTCCCTCACCTCGTACTTCTCGGAGTCGAGGTAGTCCTCGACGCCGGGACGCGGTGCTGTGACCATCAACTCGTACACGGGTCCGTAGACACCCCAACTGGGCGAGAGCGTGGCCGCGAGGATCGCGCGGAGCACGAATGCCGGACGACCGCCGGTCTGCAGCTCTTCGGTCAGGATGTCGTGGGTGTTCGGCCAGGCGTTGGGTCGGAAGTAGTCGATCGTGCGGGTCGACAGCTCCTCGAAGTAGTCACGCAGCTCAGATGCGCTGTGGCGCCACGCGAAGTAGGTGTACGACTGGTTGAAACCGGCCTTGGCGAGGCGCTCCATGACCCGCGGCCGGGTGAACGCCTCGGACAGGAAGATCGCCTCGGGATGTTCGGTGCGCAGCGTGGCCATGGCCCACTCCCAGAACGCGAACGCCTTGGTGTGCGGGTTGTCGACACGGAAGATCGTCACGCCCCGGTCGATCCAGAACCGGAACACGTCGGCGAGAGCGGTCCACAGGTTGCGCCAGTCGTCGGTCTCGAAGTCGAGCGGGTAGATGTCCTCGTACCGTTTCGGCGGGTTCTCGGCGTACTGGATCGTGCCGTCCGGACGGGTGATGAACCAGTCGGGATGCTCGGTGACCCACGGGTGGTCGGGCGAGCAGTTGAACGCGATGTCGATCGCGAGGTGCATGCCGCGCGCTCGGCAGGCGGCTGCCAGGGCACTCACGTCGTCGACGGTGCCGAGCTCGGGTGCGACCGCGAGGTGCCCACCCGCGGGTGAACCGATCGCGTACGGGCTGCCGACGTCGTCGGGCGCCGGATCGGTGGTGTTGTTGCGGCCCTTGCGGTTGGTGGTGCCGATCGGATGGACGGGCGGGATGTAGGCCACGTCGAAGCCGAGGTCGGCGATGTAGTCGAGCCGGTCGATGGCCTCGCGCAGCGTGCCGGGCGCGCCGTCCCGACCGTCGACGGTGGAGCGCGGGAAGAACGAGTACCACGCGCCGACGGCGGCGACCTGCGGGTCGACGTCGACCGGCAGCGGTGCCGCCAGCCGGTCGATCGGTTCCCGTGGCTCGGTGCGGTGGAAGACCACCTCCCAGGCGTCGTCCGAGACGGAGCTGGTGTCGCCGTCGGCCAGTTCGGCGGAGAAGCGGCGCAACGCCGCGAGGTCGTCGTCGGTGGCAGCCCGGTTGGGGGATGCCAGCGCCCCGTCGATCAGGCGCCGGCCGATCTCTGCCTCGACGGTCACGTCGAGGCCCGCATCGATCTTCTTCTGTGTACCTCGACGCCACGTCTCCGCGTGTGCCATCCACCCGATGACGTCGTACTCCCATCGGCCGAGTGCGTCGGGGACGAACGACGCCGAGAACCGGTCGTTGCCCATTGCCCGCATCGGGACCTCGCGCCAGGTCGAGGGATCGTCGGACCCGCCAGGAGGCCGGACCAGGAGCGCTGCGGCGACCAGGTCGTGACCGTCGGTGAACACGTCGGCTTCGATGGACAGCGGACGGTCGAGCGTCGCCTTGGCGGCGAAGCGGCCGCCGTCGACGACGGGCCGGACGGTTTCGACGACGGCTCTGGCGGGGCGTTGCGACGGCTGCGTCGTGTTCGCGGTGGTCGGTGCGCTCGGTCCTGCGGTGGTTCGACTCACGTTGTCGTGGTCTCCTTCGTCTCGGCTGACTGGTCGGTGACGGTGTCGGGGTCGGTGACGGTGTCGGGGTCGCGGTCGCTGTCGGGTTCGGCCAGGGGCTCGGGGGCCGGCTGGGCCGCGGCGTCGGGCTGACGCCGCGGCGTCGCCGGCGACTGCGTCGCCCGGAGCACGACGATCGAGCGGCCCTCGACCGCGATCGTGCTGCCGTGGCGTGCGTTCGAGGTCCTTGTCGATCCCTTGCGGGGATCATCGGTGTCGAGGTCGACCGTCCACCGGCGACCCCAGGTGGGTCCGGGCAGCTTCCAGTCGATCGACTCGTGGCCGGCATTGAACAGGACGAGAAACGAGTCGTCGATGATCGGCTCACCGTACGTGTCGGTGGTCGGGATCGCCCTGCCGTTCACGAACACGCCCACGGCGCGGGCGTAGCCGGTCGACCAGTCGTCGTCGGTCATCTCGTCGCCGTCGGGCCGTAACCATGCGAGGTCGTCGATACCACGGATGACGCGGCCCTGGAACCAGCGCCGGCGGCGGAACACCGGGTGAGCGGCCCGGAAGGCGATCACGCGGCGGCACCAGGCGACGAAGTCGTCGTCGATGTCCTCCCACGGATACCACGAGATCTCGTTGTCCTGGCAGTACGCGTTGTTGTTGCCGTGCTGGGTGTGCCCGAGCTCGTCGCCGCCGACGAGCATCGGTACGCCCTGCGACAACATCAGGGTGGTCATCAGGTTGCGCCGCTGCCGGTCGCGGAGCCGGTTGATCTCGCGGTCGTCGGTGGGGCCCTCGGTGCCGTGGTTCCACGAGCGGTTGTGCGACTCGCCGTCGTTGCCGTCCTCGAGGTTGGCGTCGTTGTGCTTGTCGTTGTACGACACGAGGTCGGCCATCGTGAAGCCGTCGTGAGCGGTGATGAAGTTGATCGAGGCGGTCGGACGCCGTGTGTCGGCTTCGTAGAGGTCGGAACTGCCGGTGAACCGAGACCCGAACTCGGCGAGCGTCGACGGCTCGCCGCGCCAGAAGTCGCGCATCACGTCGCGGTACTGACCGTTCCACTCCGACCACTGCGGCGGGAAGTTGCCGACCTGGTACCCACCCTCGCCGATGTCCCACGGTTCGGCGATCAGCTTCACGTTCGACAGGACCGGGTCCTGCTGGACGAGGTCGAAGAACGCCGAGAGCCGGTCGACCTCGTGCAGCTCTCGGGCGAGCGTGGACGCGAGGTCGAACCGGAAGCCGTCGACGTGCATCTCGAGCACCCAGTACCGGAGGCTGTCCATGATGAGCTGCAACACGTGGGGGTGGCGCATGTTGAGGCTGTTGCCCGTGCCGGTGAAGTCGAGGTAGTACCGGGGGTCGTCGTCCACCAACCGGTAGTAGGCCTGGTTGTCGATGCCCTTCATGCTCAGCGTCGGCCCGAGGTGGTTGCCCTCGGCGGTGTGGTTGTAGACCACGTCGAGGATCACCTCGATACCGGCCGCGTGGAGCGCCTTCACCATCGTCTTGAACTCCTGGATCTGGCCGAGTGCCGCCGAGGAGGTGTACCGGTTGTGGGGGGCGAGGAATGCGATCGAGTTGTAGCCCCAGTAGTTGCTCAGACCCTTTTCCACCAGGTGATGGTCCTGGACGAACTGGTGCACGGGCATGAGCTCGATCGCCGTGATGCCGAGGTGGTGGAGGTGGCCGATGATCGCCGGGTGGGCGATCCCGGCGTACGTGCCGCGCAATTCGTGCGGCACCTGGGGATGCAGCATCGTCATGCCCCGCACGTGGGCTTCGTAGATGACCGTCTCGTGCAGCGGTCTGTCGGGCGGACGGTCGTTGCCCCAGTCGAAGAAGCGGTCGCCCACGACCGCCTTCGCCACATGCCGCGCGCTGTCGAGGTCGTTGCGGCGCTCGGGGTCGTCGAAGTCGTACCCGAAGCACGCCGGATCCCAGTCGATGTCGCCGGCGATCGCCTTGGCGTACGGGTCGAGGAGCAGCTTGCTGGCGTTGCACCGTTGACCCGCACCTGGATTCCACGGCCCGTGGACGCGATAGCCGTAGCGCTGCCCGGGTCGGACGTCGGGGAGGTAGGCGTGCCAGATGTGTCCGTCGACCTCGGAGAGTGCGATCCGGACCTCGTCGTCGGCGCCGTCGTCGCCGTTCGTGCGGTCGTCACCGAACAGGCAGAGCTCGACACCTTCGGCCGCGCTGGAGAACAGCGCGAAGTTGGTGCCCGATCCGTCGTAGGTCGCGCCGAGTGGATGGTGCTTGCCGACCCAGACCCGACGGTCGGGACGGGGTGCTCCGGGTGGGTTCACGGCAGCTCCCTGTTGCTGGTGGAAGGGACGCAGGTCACGCGGTCGGTCGACGCGGGTGACGCTCCGCCCCGAGGGGGGTGGGGTGGTGACGATGTCATCTGCAACCAGTCTGGCCCAATCGGGACCCTCTCGTTTCGTGCGGTGTCGTGTACCCCGTGTCCGCGGCGTCGAACTGGTCGCATGGGAAGCATCCGTCGGACTCGACGGCGATCGTCTCGGCGGTGATCGTCTCGCGATGATCGGAACGTGCTCCTCGGTGCGAACGGCGACGGTCGCGGCATGCGCGACGCTGGACGAACCGGAGGTACCCGATGACCGCGCTCATCAACCGTGCTCATCGATCGTGGTGCCTGGAGCGTGAGCCGATCGGCGAACTGCGACCAGTCGTCACGGGACAGCTCAGCGGAATGAAAGGGAGTGCAGCGACCTGTCCGCTGAGCGCCCCGGAACGCGACGATGCCCGCCCCGGGCGACGGGGCGGGCATCGTGGTCGCGGGCGTGGCCCGGGGATGACGTTCGTGTCAGCCGATCTCGACCTGGGCGAAGCGGACGATGTCGGCGTCGCCGATGACCTGCTTCACCGACTGCTTGTCGTCCTTGGCGTACGGCTGCTCGAGCAGGCACACGTCCTTGAAGAAGCCGTTGAGACGACCCTCGACGATCTTCGGCACGGCCTGCTCGGGCTTGCCCTCGTTGAGGGTGATCGTCTCGAGCGTCTTGCGTTCGGCTTCGATCACGTCGGCCGGAACCTCGTCGCGGGTCAGGTACTTCGGACGGGCGAACGCGATGTGCACCGCGACGTCGTGGGCCAACTCGGCGTCGTCGCCGGTGAGTTCGACGAGCACGCCGTTGACGCCCCGCCCACCCTGGATGTGCGAGTACGAACCGATGGTGTTGCCCTCGCCGGCGGACATGTGCACGACCTCACCCAGCTCGATCTTCTCCTTGAGCGTGATCTTGAGCTCTTCGAGTTCGGCGTCGCGCTCGGCGACGGCCGCTGCGCCCTTGGCGAGCACGAGGTCGGCGAGCGCGTCGGCTTCGGCCTTGAACTGGTCGGAACCGGCCACGAAGTCGGTCTCGCTCTTCAGCTGCACAATCACGCCGACGTCGCCGTCGACCTTGAGCGTGACGACGCCCTGGTTGTTGTCGCGGTCGTCGCGCTTGGCGCTCGCCGCCAGGCCCTTCTCGCGGAGCAGCTGCTTGGCGGCTTCGATGTCGCCGCCGGTCTCCTCGAGGGCCTTCTTGCAGTCCATCATGCCGGCGCCGGTGGCATCACGCAGCGCCTTGACATCTTGTGCGGTGAATGACATTTGGGGGTGTTCCTCAGCTCTCGTCGTCGGTCGTCTGCTGGCTGGCGGGCTTCGAGAACCCGGCGGCCTCGGCGGCCGCTTCGGTGGCGAACCACACTTCGGCCACGGTACGGCCGTAGAAGGGGCTCTCCGGGGTGTGGTACAGCATCGAGCCGGCGTTGCCCTTGATCGGGAACCCCTCGGGCTGGGCGTCGTCGGCGATCGCGCCGTGCGAACCCTCGCCGTACGGGCTGTCGATCGCAGCACCGGCAGCATCTGCATCGGCATCGGTCACGGCGGCGTCTTCCGGCGCCTCGGTCGGAGCCGGCGCGGTCGCCTCGACGGTGGTGCCATCGGTGTCGACCGAGGCGCCGTCGGCGACCTCGACGTCGGCGGTCGGCGCGCTGCCGTCGGCCGCCGCAGTGGCGGGCGACGCCTCGACGGGGGCCTCGACCGGCTCGTCGGCTGCCGGCTCGTCGGCTGCCGGCTTCTGCTTGCTGGCGGTCAGGCGTGCTTCACGGTCGGCCTGGGCACGGGCGGCGGCATTGCGCGCCTCGGCCTGGGCCTGGGCGAATGCGGCCTCCTCTTCGGGGCTGCGCTCCGGCTTCGGCTCGGCCGCGTCGGTGCCTTCGGCTCCGGCGGCCTTCGGACGGCGCTGGGCGATGTAGCGACCCTCTTCGACAGCGTCGGCGATGACACGCACGAGCAGGCTGTTGGCGCGGATCGCGTCGTCGTTGCCAGGGATCGGGTACTGGATCACGTCGGGATCGACGTTGGTGTCGACGATCGCGACGACCGGGATACCGAGCTTGTTGGCTTCGGTGACGGCGATGTGCTCCTTCTTGGTGTCGATCACGAACACGCAGTCGGGTGCCTTCTTCATGTCGCGCAGGCCGCCGAGGTTGCGCTGGAGCTTGGTGAGCTCACGATCGAGCAGGAGCGCTTCTTTCTTGATCATCGCGTCGAACTCGCCCGAGGCCTTCATGCGCTCGTACTCGAGCATCTTGTCGACACGCTTCGACATCGTCTCGAAGTTGGTGAGCATGCCCCCGAGCCACCGCTCGTTGACGTACGGCATGCCGACCTTCTCGGCGAAGCTCTGGACCGGATCCTGAGCCTGCTTCTTCGTGCCGACGAACAGCACGACGCCGCCGTTGGCGACGAGGTCACGGACGAACCCGTAGGCGGACTCGACCCGGGTGAGCGTCTGCTCGAGATCGATGATGTAGATGCCGTTGCGTTCTCCGAAGATGAAACGACGCATCTTCGGGTTCCACCGACGGGTCTGGTGCCCGAAATGGACGCCGGCTTCCAACATCTGACGCATGCTGATGACAGCCATGTTGTGCTCCTTGTTGCGGTTGTCCGACTCGTTCCGGGCGCCGTGGCGACCGCATCTGAGGAACGAGCGGCTGATTTCGTCGACGGCCCACCGGTCGATGAGCCGGCCGCCAGTGTAGTCGGGCGGTACGCCGAAGCGGCCCGCCGCATCACGTCATCCGTCGCCATCCGCAGCGCACGTCAATCGGGGCGGTGGCCCCGGGTTCGCGCGGCTGCCGTCGAGCGGGACCAGGCGGGCTCGCCGCACGTACCGACCGAGGTACGGGCCCGGATCGACGTACCGGTCGCCGTCGCGGAGGCCGAGGTGGAACGCACCTGCGGCCCGTCCGACGGATTGCCCGCGAACGACCAGGTCGCCGACGTCGTACGACTCGGACTCGAGGTTGCCGTACGTGATCCTGCGCCCGTCGCCGTGGCGGACGACGACGTAGATCGTGCCGGTCACACTGCCGGCGAAGGTCACACGGCCGGTCGCCACGGCACGGACGACAGCGCCCGGCCGGGTGGCGAATTCGATGCCACGGTTGCCGGGACACCAGGCACAGGCCGGCCCGCGGAACGGATCGGCCACGGGAGCGGAGACCGGCGGGGGCCAACACGGCGCGGCGTGGACGACGCCGGAGGGCGCGAGCAGGGACAGCGTGGCGAGCGCGATGCCCGGTATGGCGATGGCACGTGGCATGACGACCTCTCATTCGTGGACGGGAGGTGGCCGCGACCACGAGCGGGCCCATCGGGCCGGGATGAGGAGCCGGAGGCGGCGAACGCGGAGCGGGTCAGCCGACGCCGGCAGCGGCCATGCGGGACCGCAGGTGGAGCACCGATTTCGTGTGGATCTGCGAGACGCGACTCTCGGTGACGCCGAGGACGTTGCCGATCTCGGCGAGCGTCAGACCCTCGTCGTAGTAGAGGGAGAGCACGAGCTTCTCCCGCTCGGGGAGCTTGCGGATCTCGGTCTTCATGATGTCGCGTAGTTCACGGTCTTCGACCGCGGCGACAGGGTGCTGCATGCCCTCGGACTCGACCGATTCGGGTTCGTAGCCGGCGGCCACGGCCCGGTCGAGCGGACCGATCGTGGTGGCCGCGATCGACGCCAACCAGCGGGCGAGCTCGTCTTCGGTGATGTGCAGCTTCGCGGACAGTTCGTCGTCGGTCGGGCCGCGTCCGAGCTCGTGCTCGAGCTGGGCGAACGCCTTTTCGACCTCGCGGGCCCGGCTCCGGACCGATCGCGGCACCCAGTCGAGCTGGCGCAGGCCGTCGTAGATCGCGCCGCGGATGCGGGGCGCGGCGAACGTCTCGAACTTGACGGCGCGTTCGGGGTCGTACCGGTCGATCGCGTCGATCAGACCGAACACGCCCGAGCTGACCAGATCGCCGGGGTCGACGCTGTTGGGCAGCCCCGCGCCGATACGGCCGGCGACGAACTTGACCAGGGGCGAGTAGTGGACGATCAGGTGATCTCGCGAGGCTGCATTCTGACGATTCAGCCATCGCGACCAATGCATTGCCAGGTCGGGGTCGTCGGGAACGATGCTCATGCGCGTGGGTGACTCTTCTGGCACGCCGATCGCAGACGATCTCGGCTGACGTGAGTGTAACGCTGCGTGGTGGCCACGTCGGAGTGGCCGAGCAGCTCCTGCACCGAACGGAGATCTGCGCCGCCGTCGAGCAGGTGTGTGGCGAAGGTGTGACGGAGTGCGTGCGGGTGCGTCGGCGTGGGCGATCGCCGATCGAGGATGCGCCGCACATCTCGGGGCGTGAGCTGATTGCCGCGCTCGTTCGCGAAGACGATCGGCCCGGCCGATGCAGGCACCACCTCGCCGCGGACGGCGAACCACGACCGTACGGCGTCGCCCGCCGGGTCGCCGAGTGGCACCCGACGTTCTTTCGAGCCCTTGCCCCACACGATCAGCACGTGGTCGTCGAGTCGCACCTGCTCGAGCGTGAGCTGGCACAGCTCGGAGACGCGGATCCCCGATCCGTAGAGCACCTCGAGGACGGCGTCGTCGCGGCGTCGTCGCCAGACCGGCTCGTCGTCGCCGGTCGGACCGTCGAGCAATTGGTCGAGCTCGCGACGGTCGAGGACGCGCGGCAGCCGGCTCTGCCCCGCGCTGACCTGGACGCCGATCGTCGGATCGACCTGGGCGAGGCCCTCCTCGATCGCCCACGCGAAATATCGCCGTAGCGCCGCTGCCTTCCTGGCGATGCTCGGACGGGCGTACTCGCGGGTCGACAGGGACGCGATGTAGCGACGGACGAGCGTGCGC
>CAXBAZ010000073.1:0-10373 GCA_963973395.1 uncultured Acidimicrobiaceae bacterium | reverse complement strand
GGATGTGGCCGTGGTCGGACAGGTCGTGCAGCAGCACCATCGTCACGAGATAGCCCGACAGGGTGAAGAACAGGTCGACGCCGATGAAGCCACTCCCGACCACGCCGATGCCGGCGTGGTACGCCACGACGAGATAGACGGCGACGGTGCGAAGGCCGTCCAGGTGGTTCCGTTGACCCCACGACGACGCTGACGGAGCGAGGCGCACCCGAGCGTCGGTCGAGGTCGAGCCTCGACGACTGTCACCCAATGTCTGCATGGCCGGACCTCTCGGGGCGGATGCCGACTACTCGTCCGCTTCGTCGGCTTCGTAGGCCGCGGCCACCTCGTCCGACGCGCCGTCCATGACGATGCGTCCGGACTCGAGCCAGATCGCGCGCGCGCAGGTCTGTCGGATCTCGTTCAGGTTGTGCGTGACCATCACGAGCGTGCTCGCGTGCTGCTGCATCTCCCTGAGCCGTTCGAGGCTCTTGCGTCGGAAATGGCGATCGCCGACCGCGAGTGCCTCGTCGATCAGCAGGATCGGCGGCTCGGTCATCGTGGCGATCGAGAACGCCAGTCGTGCCTTCATACCGGAGCTGTATGTCCGCATCGGGCGGTCGATCGCACCGGCGAGTTCGGAGAACTCGAGCACATCGGCAACGCGGGCTTCGATCTGCTCGGGAAGGAGACCCATTGCGAGGCCGCCCAGCATGATGTTGCGCCGACCCGACAACTGGGCGTCGAGCGCCGCGTTGACGGCGAGCAGTTGCGCTCGGCCGCGGATGAGCACCCGTCCGGACGCCATCGGTTGCACACCGGCGATCGCCCGCAGCAAGGTGGACTTGCCGGACCCGTTCGGGCCGAGCAATCCGACGGACTCGCCCACGCCGATCGTCAGGCTGACGCCGCGCACGGCGTGGACCTCGGTGTCACGTCGTGACCGGAAGCCGCTGCGAAGGAGTTCGACGAGGCGGAGGTTGCGGTCTTCGAGCACCCGGTACCGAACGTGGACGTCGTCGACGACGATCGCAGGCGGGGCATCGACCGGAGTCTGCAGTTGCATCTCACTAGCCCTCGCCATACGAGTCCTCCGCCCGGCGGAACCACCAGAACCCGATGACGAGGATTCCCACCGACCACGCCACTGCGATCGCGAGCAGCGACCAGTCGATCGTGGTCCCTTCGAGGAGGGCTCCTCGATAGACCTCCAGGAAGCAGTACAGCGGGTTGAGCCGGAAGACGATCTCGTACGACTTGCCCTCGACGTAGGCGTTCACGTTGAACAGCACGCCGGAGAAGTAGAAGCCGAGTCGAAAGATGAAGGGGAGTACCTGCTGGACGTCCGCCACGTGGCTCACGGCACGGGCGGTGATCAGGGCCAAGCCTGCGTTGAAGGCGGTCTGGATCAGGAAGAACGGGACCACGAGCAGCCAGCTCAGTGCAGGCGGCTCTCCCGTCACGAGCGCAACGAGGAACATCACTGCGAACGGAGGAATCGTCGCCAGGGCCTCGGTGACCGTCGTCGTGATCGGCAGCGTCGCGCGCGGGAACGAGATCATGCTCATCAGGCCCCGGTACTTGACCAGGCTGCGTGCGCCCGTGATCGCGCACTTCTGCGAGTAGCTGTACACGAAGACGCCGACCGATAGGTACCCGAGGAAGTTGTCGACGCCGCGTGTCGTGTCGAGCACGAGTCCGAAGAACAGGAAGAAGACGCCGATCTGCAACAGCGGGTTGAGGAGGTGCCACAGATTGCCGAGCACCGAGTTGATCTGGCGGCTCCGGAGATTCGACTTGGAGACGTACCAGATGTAGTGGCGTCGATGCCAGATTCCGCGCACGTACGACTGCAGGCGCTCGGCTTCGCGAGCGTCGCGAAGGCCGGGCGAATCGGTCGCGTCCGGGAGCGTCGGTTGGCTCACCCGCAGGATGCTATCCGTGGGCCCGAGCGAGCACTCGGCTCTCGCGCCGGCCCGGAGCGAGAGCACCCGCCAGGAATCCCGTGCTCCACGACACCTGGATGACGGCGATGACTGCCGCGGTGACGATCGCCCTGGGACGCCGCTTCCACACCAGGATGCCGGTCAGAGCAGTCGCGACACAGACGTTTCGTCCCTGTCTGCGACGCAGCGTGAGCAGCACGACCAATGTGCCGAGTGCCGCGAGAGGAGCGGCGAGCGCTGCGCCCGCCTGACGCATGCGCAGCGAGTCGGGGTGGCGTCGGACGACCTCCGCCTTCCATCTTCCGTACTCGAAATACTGCGTCGCGAGCGCCCGCCAATCGCCCCGCGGTCGGTAGCCGACGCTCAGTTCAGGATCGAACCACACCTCGCCGCCCGCCGTGCGCAGCCGGATGTTCAGTTCGTAGTCCTGATTGCGGATCAGCGACTCGTCGAACCAGCCGACCGCATCGCCGGCGGCGCGGTCGAACACGCCGAGGTACACGGTGTCGACCGGGCCGTCGATCCCTCCGACCCGGTACGTGGCGCCGCCGGTACCCAGCCACGAGGTCGTCGCCGCGGCGACCGCCTCCTCGAAGGGGGTCTCGGGTCGCGGCACCTGGAGGCCGCCGACGTTGACGGCGCCCGTCCGACACATCGTCTCGACGGCGCGCCGGATGTATCCGCCGGAGAGTTCGGCGTGGCCGTCGACCCGCACCACGATCGACCCTGTCGTGGCCGCGATCGCAGCGTTCAGGCCGGCCGGCGTGACGCCGACGGGGTTGGCGACGACGGCGACGCGGTCGTCGCCCGCGGCGAGTCGGGCGGCCACGTCGGCGGTGTCGTCGTCCGAGGGAGCGACGGCGAGACACACGTCGAACGGCTCGGGATACTCCTGGGCGAGGATCGACGCGACCGCCCGTTCGAGGTGCGGACCCTCGTTGCGGACGGGAACCACGACCGACACCGACGGCCAACCCTGCTGGGCCGGGTCGCGGCCGGAGCACGCCGCCGTCAGCGCGACGGATGCGTCAGACACGACGGCTGAGCACGACCCAGACGGTGCGCAGCAGGATCTGGACGTCGAGCACGATCGACCAGTTGACCAGGTACTGCAGGTCGTAGCCGAGCTTGAACGCAGCGTCGGTCTCGTAGCGCCCGTTGATCTGGGCGAAGCCGGTGATGCCGGGCGGCAGCTCGTGGCGACGGGCGTATCCGGCTACGTCCTGCTCGATGGTCAGGATCATCTCGGGCCGCTCGGGACGAGGGCCGACGAGCGACATCTCGCCGCGCCACACGTTCCAGAGCTGCGGGAGCTCATCGGCCCGGGTGGAGCGCATCCACCGCAGCGCCGGCACGACCCGCGGATCGCCGGCCGCCGAGTACTGGGCGCCGTCCTCCTCCGCGTCGGTCACCATGGTGCGGAACTTGACCACCTCGAATCGGCGCCCGCGCAGACCGACGCGGGTCTGGCGGTACAGCACCGGCCCGCCCGCGACGATCCGGACGTAGACCGCGATCAGGCCGAGCAGGGGGATCACCACCGGCGCGGCGGCGATCGTGACCACGAGATCGAACAGCCGCTTGAGACGGAGCTGGTGCGAGGCCATCGCGTGGGTGCGCATCCGGGTGAACGGCATACCGGCGATCTCGCGCACCGATTGCAGGCCCAACAGCGTCTCGCGGGCGCTCACGCGCTGGTGCACGCCGACACCCTCGCGGTCGAGTGCCGTGAGCGGCTCCGGGAAGGCCGACGCGAACGCCGAGAGGTCGAGGAGCAGCACGTCGGTGGCCGCCGTGCCGTGCACCCGATCGAACAGCTCACCGGTCTGCTCGACCGTGCCGACGACGACCGCGTGCGACGCGCCGGAGAAGTGCCGCTGCGCCAGTTCGACGGCCTCCCCGTGCCCGACGAGGAGCAGGCGGGAAGGGCCCATCCGGCGGTTCGCGAAGTACCGGCTGATCGTGCGGTTGCAGGTGAGCCACACCGAGGCGACGACGAGCAGGAAACCGAGGTTCAGGCGGGGCATCAGGTAGCGGTCGGTGAGCACCGCCGCGAGACCGTCGAGCGCCACCGCGATGCCGGTGGCGACCGCGATCCGGGGAAGCCATGGCCGGTATCCGAGACGTGGTTCACGTTCGTACAGGCCGGCGAAGTAGTTGACCGACAGATGGATCGCGGTCGCGATGCCGAACCCGATCCAGTAGTGGGTGCGTGGGTAGGTGGGCCACGACCACCCGAAGCGGACGAGGTTGATGACGACCATCGAGGCGAACAGGCTGACGGCGTCGAGCACGAACAGGAACCGGAAGCCGCGATCCCACATCCAGCCGAGTGGTCGGCCGACCCGGCTGATGGCGCGTTCGACCGCCTCGGGGAACGGCTGCACCGCACCCTCGGGCTCGAGCCCCGGCGGTCGGGTCATTTCGCGCATCGCGGATCGCCCCGCAGCGTACTCCTCGTCGGCGACCGAACGCCGTAGCCTCGGTCCGATGGACGATCAGGTGGACGAGCAGGTCGACGTGGCCGCCATCGAACAACGCCTCGACGAACTGCAGCGCGAGTCACAGGAGCGCAGAGCCGAACTGCGTACCTTGGCCGCCGAGCTGCCCGCAGCCACGAGTCGACGGGCCCTGGTCCGGTCGATGGCAGCCAGTGTGGCGCGGGCGCCCGACAAGCCGTTGGTGGCCAGGCGCGTGGCGATGAAGATCGTCCGCACCCCCGTCGACCTGGTGCGCCGCCGCCGGTCGCGCTGAGTGATGTCCGGGTCCGAGAACACCAAGCGTGAGCTGAACGTGTTCGTCGCCGCGGGTGGCAACGCGTTCATGACCGACATTGCACGGTGGATCGCCGAAGCCGGTGGGTCCGACGGCCGCACCGCCCGGCTGATCGACGATGGTTCGCCGCCCGATGACGAGGCCGCCGTCAACCTGGTCGTGGCGCCCCACGAGTTCTACCTGCTCGGCGACTACGACGACGCCCCCGTCGACCGCGCCGCCCGGCTCAGTGTGCCGGTCTGCACCGAACAGCCCGGCACACGCTGGTTCGACATCGCGCTGGTCACGGCCGCCGCGAGCCCCATGGCGGTCGACATCAACACGCACGGGGTGGCTGCGCTCCGGCGAGCCGGTGTGGCCGCCGAGCACCTCCGGCTGGGCGGCGTTCCGTCGATGGCGGCGGCACCCGTCGAGCGCGACGTCGACGTCGTCCTGCTCGGCGGCAAGACCGACCGGCGGGCGGCTCGCCTGGCCGCGATGGCGCCCGTCCTCTGGCCGCACGAGTGTGACCTGCGCCTGTTCTCGTTCGCTCGACCGGTGCAGGCGGGGACCCCGGGCCTGGTGTTCGGCGACGACAAGTACCGTCTGCTGGCCCGCAGCCGCATCCTGCTCAACATCCATCGTGGCGAGGAGCGGCCCGGCTACTTCGAGTGGGCCCGCATGGTGGAGGCGATGGCGAACGGTTGCTGCATCGTCACCGAGCCGGTCACGGGTTTCGAACCGTTCGTCGAGGGGCAGCACTTCGTCGCCACCGACGACCTCGAGGGTGCGGTCACCGAGCTGCTCGCCGACGACGACCGCCGGCGTCGGATCGGTGACGCAGCGAGGATCGCGGCGCTGGAGACGTACTCGCTGCGGTCGTCGGTGGTGCCGCTGCTCGAGCGCCTCGACGGCTCGCCCGTGGTGCCGGCCGGGCGACGGCGGACCCCGAGGTACCGGAACCGCATGGTGGCGGCCGAGCAGCGGCCTCTACTGCCGGTGTTCCAGCCGAACCGTGCGATCAGGGCGAAGCTGTACCACGCGCTCGTCGCCGAGACGAACCTGCAGCGGGGCATCGAGCGTGCCCGCTCACTGGTCCGCCACGGGGTCGACGATCACATCGAGGTCGTCCGGTCTGCAGGGTACGAGCATGCGTCGCCCCAGGTCAGCGTGGTCGTCACCCTGTACGACTACGCCCACCTGGTGCGCGAGACACTCGACTCGATCGCGGCGAGCGTGGGCGTCGAGTTCGAGGTCGTGGTCGTCGACGACCACTCGACCGATGACGGTCGCCGTGTGGTGTCGGCGTTCATCGACGAGCATCCCGAGCTGCCGGTGCTGCTGCTGGGCAGCGACATCAACCGCGGGCTGCCGGCTGCCCGGAACCTCGGATTCGAACACGCCCGAGCCGATCGTGTGATGGTCATGGACGCCGACAACCTGGTCTACCCGAACGCGATCGAGCGACTGTCGGCAGCGCTCGACGAGCACCCCGGTGCGTCGTTCGCCTACTCCACCCTCGAGGAGTTCGGTGTCGATCCGGGCGTCCGGAGTGCGATGGCGTTCAGTGTCGAACACCTCTGCGAGGCCAACTACATCGATGCCCAGGCCATGATCCGTGTCGACGCATGGGCCCGCCACGGCGGCTACCGCACCGGCGACGAGATGGTGTTCGGATGGGAGGACTGGGAGCTCTGGCTCAGGATGGCCGCCGCCGGCGACCGGGGTGTGCACGTCGCGCAGATGCTCGGTCGGTACCGCACCCAGGCCGAGTCGATGATCAGCACCACGAACCTCGTCGCCGACCAGATGATCGAACACGTCCGCGCCCTGCACCCGACCCTGCCCTGGCCGGCCGAGCATTGATCTCGGCGTCTGACCCCCTCCGGCCGGTTCGGATCTCGGTTCGCCGAAGCGACGGCTGATCGATCGCGGCCGGACGGGGTCTGACCCCCTCCGGCCGGTTCGGGCATGCCCCGCACTACGATCCCGGTCCATGTCATCGGCGAGTGAACTGATCGCGCGCCGCGAGCTCCTCTGGAACCTCACGCTGCGCGAACTGCGCGGGCGGTACAAGCGCAGCCTGCTCGGATGGGGCTGGTCGCTGCTCAACCCGATCGCGTTCATGCTGGTCTACACGTTCGCGTTCTCGATCGTGCTCGATGCCGACCCGGTGCCGGGCGATCCGAGCGGCAACGCGTCCTACGCGTTCTTCCTGCTGTGCGGTCTCCTGCCGTGGTCGTTCTTCAACGTGTCGGTGGGCGAGGCGATGGGCAGCATCGTGAGCAACGGTGCGCTCGTCCGCAAGGTCGCGTTTCCCCGCGAGCACCTCGTCGTCTCGACGATCCTCGCCGGCATGTTCACCCTGACCATCGAGCTCAGCGTGCTGAGCATCGCGCTGGCGATGTTCGGGTTCATCGTGCTGCCGTGGCTGCCGCTGGTCGTCCTGACGGCGTTGCTCGTCGCGGTGTTCGCGACCGGCTTCGGCCTCGCCCTCGCGGCCGCCAACGTCTACTTCCGGGACATGACCTACCTCTGGAGCATCCTGGTCCAGGCGTGGTTCTTCTCCACGCCGATCGTGTACCCCCCCAGCCTGGTGGAGCGGGAGCTGGTCGACCATCCGACGATCCTGCGGATCTACAACAACCTGCCGATGACGGTCATCGTGCGGATCTTCCGCAACCTCATGTTCGATCTGCGGATGCCACGGCTGATCCACTACGGGCTGCTGGTGGGCTACGCGACCATCGCCGTGCTGGCCGGTTGGTGGCTGTTCGACAAGCTCGAGGGGCGCTTCGCCGAAGAGCTCTGACCCGCCGAACGGAGCGAACCTGGTTCGCTCCGTTCGCGGCGGCACCCGTCAGGGATGCAGGTTCCAGGTGCCGCCGAGCGTGACGAGGCCGCGATCTCCCGACGAACCCTTGAGCACGTCGAACTTCACGAAGCGGCTCCGTACGTCGTACTCGCGCTGACCGGACTCGTCGACGACCGAGCAGCTCATCTCGTACGTGCCCTCGGTGAGCGGCAGCGTGTCGAGTTCGAACGTGATGATCCGCTCGCCGTGGACCTGGTCGATGAACGCGTCGCGAGTACGGGTGCTGACCTCGGACACGAGCGTCGCGTTCTGGTCGTAGATCGACAGTACGACCTCGGGGGCGATCACCGGTTCGGCGGCCTTGAGGAGCAGCTGGATCGCGTGTGGCTCACCCGAGCGGGCGAAGTCGACCGGCTTGCCGTCGGTGCCGAGGATCTCGACGGCGGCGATCTCGATCTCACCGGTGCCCCAGCGGAGACCTTCGACGTACTGCACTGATCGACCTTGGTGGGTGGTCTGCATGTAGGCGTCGGTGATGTCCTGGGGCGGCCCGATCATGCGGAGCTCGCCGTGGTCGATCCAGGCGGCCCGCTTGCACAGTCGCACCACGTCGGACATGCCATGCGTGACGAGGACGATCGTCTTGCCGCGCTCGCGGAAGTCGGCGATCTTGTCGCCGCACTTGGCCTGGAAATCGGCGTCGCCGACGGCGAGCACCTCGTCGATGATCAAGACGTCGGGGTCGACGTTGACGGCCACGGCGAACCCGAGTCGGACGAACATTCCCGACGAGTAGTTCTTCACCGGCGTGTCGATGAACTGCGCGAGGCCGGAGAACTCGACGATCTCGTCGAACCGCTCGGCGACGTGGCGCCTCGACACGCCGAGGATCGCGGCGTTGAGGTACACGTTCTCCTTGCCGCTCAACTCCGGATGGAACCCGGCCCCGAGCTCGAGCAGGGCCGAGATCGACCCGTTGACCGACACGCTGCCCTCGTCCGGTTCGAGGATCTTCGTGAGGCACTTGAGCAGCGTCGACTTGCCGCTTCCGTTGTGGCCGATGATGCCGAACGTCTCGCCCTGTTGGACATCGAAGCTGATGTTCCGGAGTGCCCAGAAGTCCTCGTAGGTGCTGCGTCGGAGGTTGAGCAGTGACTGTTTGAGCGACTGGTTGCGCTCGTGGAACAGCCGGAAGCGCTTCGACAGGTGCGAGACGCGTACGACCGGGTTCCCGCTGATCGTCGTGGAGGACATCGCCGTGAGGCTATCTCTGGTTCGGGATCGCGAGCGGCGACACACCATGCCCGGCAGGGACCCGCCCTACCGTGAGCCGCGCCGAATCAGCGCCGAATCAGCACGTTCCGTGCACCGCGAAGTGGTTCGGGACGGTTGGTAGGGTCGGTGGCCATGTCCGGCCCCTCCGACGACGACCGGACCGGTGGGGGCGGGTCGGGTTCGGACGACGACGACTGGACCGGTGGCGGCGGGCCGGGTTCGGACGACGACACGCCGGTCGCCGGCGTGGCGATCGTTCCCGACACCGCCCACGACGACGACGATCACGACCACGATCACGAACGACACGACCACGAACGACACGATCACGACGGCGAGGATGCGGTGCGGGTCGGGACGGCTCCTGTCTGGACCCGTGACGACTGGTACGTCTGCTTCGGTCTCTTCCTCGTGTCGCTGCTCTTCGTGGGTCTGCATCAGATGTCGTACGAGACGCTGTCACCCATCGACGAGCTGCAGCACGTCGACTACGTGATCCGAGCCGGCGAGTTCGACATCCCCCGCGGCCGGGAAGTGGTCGGGCAGGAAGCGTTGGCGGAGGCGGCGTGCCGGAGCGTCGATTCACCCGGCTACGAGGGGCCTCCCTGCGGTCTGGCCGAGTACGACCCGGCGAACTTCCAGGAGAACGGGATCAACACCTCGGCCTCGCAGTTCCCGCCCTACTACGTGGTGACCGGTCTGGCGGCCAGAGGGCTGACGGAGATCGGCATCTTCGACAGCAAGGTCACTGCCGCGCGCACGCTCGGCGCGGTGTGGGCGGGCGCGGCGTGGTCGGTCGCGTGGTACCTCATGGCACTGCTCGGCATCCGTCGGCGTGCCCGGGCCGTGGCGCTCGCACTCCTGCTGGTCACCCCGCTCACGATCTTCCACGCCGGGGCGACGGTCAACGCCGACGTGAGTCTGATGCTGACGGGCGCGCTGGCGGTGCTGGCGACGATCAAGTACGAGTCGGGTCGGCTGCGATGGTGGTGGCTCCCACCGATCTACGCCGGGCTCTTGTTCGTCGAGGCCACCAACATCCTCGCGATCGCAGCGTGTGGCGCATACCTGATCTTCCGGCAAGGGCTGAACTCGACGTTGCCGTGGCGCGTGCGGCTGGCTCCGCTGCTGATCCCGCCGGTGCTGTTCCTGTTCCGCACCGAGGTCACCGGGCGAGTCCACGACGCCCTGTTCCCGTCGGCTCCCCGACAGCGCGTCGACGGCCAGGTCGTGAGAGCGCCGATGTTCACCAACCATCGCATCGACGAGGTGTCGATCGACAAGGTGCTGGGGCAGCTGCCTTCGACGTTCACCCCTGTCCACAACCCGTACTTCTCGCCACCGTTGCGTTCGCAGCTCACGATCGCCGGCGTCCAACTCACCAACTGGCTGCTGATCGGTCTGATGTTCACGACCGCGGTCATCCTGGCTGCGAATGCGCGCACCGCGTGGTGGGCTCGGGTGACGATCGCCGCCCTGCTCGCGGCCGGACCGTTCTACACGTTCTACTTCGCCTACTTCAGCAACCAGGACTTCCCGGCGCCCGCCCGCTTCGCGCTACCGCTCGTGCCGCTGATGGTGGTCGTGGTCGCCGCCGCGATCGA
>CAXBAZ010000072.1:0-10427 GCA_963973395.1 uncultured Acidimicrobiaceae bacterium | reverse complement strand
TGCCCGAGGCGACCGGAAAGTTGAACATCTGCGCCGCGAAGATGAACGCGGCCGCGATCCCGGCCAGCGGCACCTGCTTGTCGCTGAGTTCGCGAGACGTCGCACGCAGCGTGACCGCGATGATCGCTGCGGCGATGAGCGCTGTCGCGATGGCCACACCCGGCTCGAGGAAGCCGTCGGGAGCATGCAGAGCGATCATGTCGACGACCGTAGAACAGTCGCATCCTTCTTGCAAGTCAGTCGCAATAGCTCCTGTGATCGGGTAGGAGTGCGGTCGATCCGTACGCTGGAGTCGTGGATCTGGATGCAGCGCTGAGGAGTCGGGATCGCCGGTTGACGCGTCCGCGCCGGATCGTGTGGGAGGTGCTCACCGCCGACTCGCACACGCATCTCAGCGCACAAGAGATCGCAGATCGGGTGCGCGCACGCGAACCCGGCATCAACGTGTCGTCGGTGTACCGCACCCTGACGCTGTTCGCCGAGCTGGAGCTCGTGCGCGAGTCGCGTCGCGCCGACGGCAGCGCCTCGAGCTGGGAACCGACGCACGGCGACGACGTCATCCACCTGGTCTGCTCGAGTTGTGGGGCGGTCCGTCACCATGCCGTGCCGCTGGTCCACGATCTGCATCACCAGGTCGCCGACGTCGAGGGGTTCAACGTCGACGGGCTCGACGTGACCGCCAGCGGTGTCTGCGATCGGTGCGGAGCCTGAGCGCTGCCGGTCTGGTGGTCGGGTGCGTGGCCTGCCCGATGGCCGGAACGATGGTCGACCGTCACGACGACGCCTAGATCGCCGCGATGCTGCGGAGCGCGAGGCCGAGTCCCACGACGACGACGAGGCCCGCCGTGGCGAAGGGGGCGATGCGGGTCCAACGTTGCCCGGAATCTGCGAGGCGACCGGCCAGTGTGTGGAGGTAGCGGTCGCGTACGACGACCAGCAGGATCCCCGCAAGTGTGAGCGTGGCGGCCATGCCGATGCCGTAGGCGAGGACGAGCAGCACGCCGAAGGCGGTCCGGCCGAGCGCGATGGCCGACAGCAGGATGATGAGCGCCGAAGGACTCGGCACGAGACCACCCGCGACCCCCATGCCGACGAGACCGAGACGGGAGTAGGCACGATCGCCCGATCGCTCGGCCGGGGCGTCGCGCTCGTCGTCGATCGCGGCTTCATCCGAATCGATCGTGGTCGTGTGGGTGGGCCGGCTGAGTACGGCCGTCGATGAGGGTCCAGCGGGCACGGTCTCTCCGCGCACGGGCCGCGTGCGAGCGCCGACGTGGTCGTGGTCGAGTGAGTGACCGTGGTCGTGTGAATGACCATGACCATGACTATGGTCGTGGTCGTGGTCGTGGTAATGGTCATGGTCGTGTGAATGACCGTGGTCGTGTGAATGACCGTGGTCGTGTGTGTGACCGAACGGGCCGTGGTGATGTTGTTCCAGCGACATCGCGAACCGCGACGTGCGTCGCGAGAGCCCGATGAGCAGGGCGATCCCCAACCCGGCGACGAGGAGCCCGCTCGCAACCCCCAGCCATCCGATCACCACCTCGCCGGCGAGGCTGGTCGACAACGTCAGCGCGAGCCCCAACAACAGGACGCCGCCCGTGTGTGTTCCGGTGACGGTCGCCCCCACCAGCACGGCGTCGCGCTTGTTGCCGGCACGCCCGGCGATGTACGCGGCCATGATCGTCTTGCCGTGCCCGGGGAGCACCGCGTGCGAGGCGCCGAGCAGGGCGGCGAGACCGACGGCGAGCAGACCGACCGGCCAGGTGAGGTCGCGTCGACCGACGAGGTCGTCGAAGACGTCCTCCACGCCGCGGACGAGACGGGTGAGGGGGCCGGCCCGTGAACTGACCAGGTCGTCGCGAGCCGCTTCGGCGTTGACGCGATCGTCCGTGCCGCCAGGGGTGCTCGTGGCGGCCGGATCGCCCGTCGACGGGCCGACCGAGAACGACGCCTCGGTGACGCCGGGTGGTGAACTCAGCAGATCGACGGGATAGCTCTCGAGCCGGTCCGTGAGCCCGACGGTCGGCACCGTGGACGCCGCGAGATCGACGCCGCTGCCGGCTGCGACGACCTCGCGCCAGCCGACCCGATCGGCTTCGAAGTCGTCTCTGAAGTAGACGGCGGTCCGGGCCGACGTGAGTTCGGTCGCAGCCCGCACACTGCATCCGAGCCGGCTGGTGTCGAGCCCGGCTTCTCCGTCGCGGTACTCGAACGCGGCCTGCTCGACGACGAACGGCACCCTGGTGCCATCCACTTCGAGGAGTTGGCGCTCGGCGAGGTCGTCACATCGGGAAGCGGCGTAGGCCGACATCTCATCGGCGGTGACCCTGCCGTCGACATCGGTGTCGACGCTCGATTGCGCCTGGGCCGTGGGGATCTCGGCGAGGTCGACGATGGCATCGTTCGTGATGCCATCGACGTCCACCGACAGTTCATTGAGGTGGTTGACGGTGAAGTTGCCGAGCGGGTGAGCGGAGGCGATCGACGCCGGCATGGCAACGACGCCGCACGCGCCGATCGCCGCCACGAGGATCCGAGCTGCCCGCCTCGTCATGGTGTGTCACCGTTCGGTTCGAGTTCGGCGAGAGTCTGAGCGGCGCGAACGGCACCGATGGGATCGAAGTGCGGGTTCAGATCGAGAGCCGCAGACAGATCCGCGACGGCCCCGTCCGTGTTGCCGAGAGCCTGCTGGATCATGCCGGAATGGTAGAGATACGACGCATTTCTGATGCCGGTCGCGAGTGCGCGTCGACTCTGTTCGAGAGCCTCCTCGAAGCGACCGTTCCGGTAGAGCGCCCATGCGTAGGCGTCGTGATCCGCGAGAAACGCAACCTCTCCGGACGAACTCTCGATCAGTCGTAGCGCTTCGGTCGCGTCCCCGTGATCCGCGAGGAACAGCACCTCGGCCGCATCCGGTCGTACCCCGTTGCTCCGGTACAACTCGCGAGTGACCTGCACGATCCGGAACTGTTCGTCCGCCTCGGCGTCCCGGCCGAGCGATCGGAGCAGGACCCCGTACGCAGCCAGATATGCGGGATCGGGGACGCGCTGGACGATCGCGTCGTAGGCGTCGACCGCAGTCTCGATCTGGCCCAGCGCTGCGAGCGCCTTCGCCCGACCGGCGGCCGCCGCGACGTCCACCGGCGAGGCCTCGACCGCCTGGTTGTAGTAGCCCAGAGCGCCATCGGCGTCCCCTTGGCCGAACGCGAGTTCACCGAGGAAGAAGAGTGCGAAGGAGCGGTCTTCGGGCCTCGGCGCTGCCTCGAGCGCCCGGTTCATCAGCTCGGTCGCCCGCCCGAGGTCTCCGCGAAGCTCCCAGGTGTACGACACGCGAGCGAGCGACGCGGTATCGGGCGACAGATCGACCATCCGCTGCACATGCTCGGCGGCCATTTCGTACTTGCCGAGCTGCGTCTCGGCGTCGCTGAGCGCACCCCACAGCAGTGCGCTGAACTCGTTGATCTCGAGCCCGTCGAGTGCGTGTTGCTCGGCGAGGGCGAACTCGTGACGGGCCGATGCGAGTGATGATCGTCCGGCGTATCCGAGGAAGTTGTCGTCTCCGTTGACCTCGAACGACCGGTCGAGCGCACCTTCGGCCAGCTCGTAGAACGACGGATCGACGCTGATTCGGGCTTGCTGCACGTAGGCGAGCCCGAGTGTGGCCCACGAGACGTCGTCCTCGGGGGTCGACTCCAGCTGAACTTGGAGTCGAGCGATGAGATCGGTGAGCGGGGCTCCCGGGCCGGCTCGAAAGGCAGACTCGAAGGGCACAGCCGCGGCCGCAGGTCGAGGAGCCTGCGGCACGTCGCCATCGTCTGATCGGGTGAGGCCGACCGCCCCGGCGGCGACCAGCGCAACGGCGCCGATCGCGCCCAGACCGGCGAGCTTCCATGCGCGATGTCGACGGACGGGCTCCCTGGTTCGTGCTGGTTCCCGCGCCGGGGAGGAGGATGGCGACGGGGTCAGTGTTGGTGAGTTCGACATGCTGCTCCGGGCGACTTCGCGACGTTGACGACGGTTCGTGACTCGTCGGATGGGTGAGCGAACGATCGGCACACCGCCCGATGTCCAGAGCGATGTGCCGATCGATTCACGGCTTCGTCAGCCCGTTCCCACGCCAGGGAAGTACCCGACGAGGTCGACCACGAGGTCGACGGGCTCGAGCACGAAGATGCAGACGCGCCCGCTGTCTCCGATGTTCGCGGTGACGAAGTTGGCGGTGGACTTTCCGGCGCCTCGGAAGTTGCCGCTCGAGGCGTTCGGCTGCTGCTCACCACACGGCCACACGGTGAAGAATCCGAGCGGGGATTCATTCGTCGTGGTGACGTTGAGGAACGCCGAAGCGGCGGTCGCCGGAACCTGGGCGTCGCCCACGCCGGTGACCTGCACCTCGACCACCTGACCGGCCCCCGGCTGGGAACCGGAGTACCCGACCTGGCCGAACTCCTCGCGGGTTTCCAGAATCCGCTCGGGACCCGCCGCGATGTAGTCGGAGTCGGACGGAACCTCACCCAGCAGGTCGACCGCGAGGTCGGTCGAGGCCAGCGTGTACAGGCAGATCGAGCCGTCGGGACCGACCGGCGCGACCATCAGGTTCGGAATCACCGCACCGGTGTCGTAGTTGAGTGCCGACACAGCGGGGAGCGGACCTTCGCAGCTCCACACGGTGACGAAGCCGTCGGCTGACGGGTCGATCGCAGTGACGTTGACGAAGACCGCCTTCGCTCCGTCTGCGATCTGGTTCTCGCCCACCTGCGTGACATCGAGTTCGATCGTGCGCCCGGCGGCGGGCCTGACGCCCGAATAACCCGTCTGGCCGAACTCCTCGCGGGTTTCGAGCAGACGCTCGGGTTGCGTGCTCGAGATCGCCGATGTCGACGGCACGTAGCCGTTGAGGTCGACGATCAACGAGGCCGACGTGAGCGTGTAGATGCAGATCGTGCCTGCCTCGCTCACGCCGACGAGTGCGAGGTTGCTCCAAGCACCCGGTCCGCCCAGTGTGTTCACGTTCGACGCGTTCGGTCGTGGGTCGTCGCAGTCGTACGCGGTGACGAACGACGCCCCGTCGACATCTGTCGTCGTGACGTTGACCGCCACCGACAGCGCATCGTCCGGAACAAGGCTGTTGCCGATGCCGGTGACCTGGACTTCGACCACCTGGCCGGCAGCAGGCTTGTCACCGATGTAGCCGATCTGGCCGGAGGCAGCGCGGGTGTCGAGCACGCGCTCCGGCGTGAGGCTGATGAAGTCGGACGCACGCGGCGAACGTTCGGTGCCCTGGTTCACGCTGTCGGCGTGCGGCAGTGCGAGGTACGGGAACGTGTCGCTGAACTCGCGGTCGTTGCGGTCGACGGCATCGCCGGCAGCGAGTGCGGCGACGAGCTCACCCGACTGAGCGGCGCCCATGACGGTCTGGAGTGCGATGTCGACGACGTCGTCCTCCAGGCGGCGCCCGTTCGGGAAGCCGTCGAACTGGCCCGCGAACAGGCTGAGACGATTCACGTCGGCCGACGTGGGCACCGACATGTTCAGTCGGAGCTGCTCGGACGGTTGCAGCGTCGCGGCCTGGTCCTCGTTGAGGTTGTGGCCGTTGAGGTCGACGTTCAGCACGACCTCGGGATCGCCACCCAAACCAGAGTTGGCCATGCTGACGCCCTGGAGGAAGATCTCCTCGAGGTCGTTGCGTGGCTCGGCCGGCGCGGGAACGCCGTAGAACGCCTCGATCAGACCCGGGAGGATCGGGTTGCTGACGGCGTCGACCGCGGCGGGGATCGTCGCGTCGATGTCCGGTGAGATCGAGTTGAACGCGTCCTTCAGCGCCAACGGGAAGACGACCTCGTTGACGAGCGGGTTGCCCAGACGTGACACCTGGACGAACTCGGACGACGTGTCGCCCTCGCCGTTCGCGGCGCGCGAGCTGCGACGATCGGTGGTGCTCCAGACGCCGATCACCGGGTTGGCCTCGGCATCGCCTTGGCCGGCCAGCACCGACTTGGGAAGCTGGATCGCCACGGTGTTGACGTTGTATCCGGCGAGTGTGTCCTCGCCGACCTCCGAGAGGTCACCGCCGTAGAGGAGGTCGAACACACGCAGATCGAGGAAGAACGGGTCGTCTGCCTGACCGACGTAGGTCTGCCCCGCCCCACCGAAGAGGTCGTACGTGGCCTGCTCGACCAGCGGCGCGTAATCCGGGATCGAGCCCGGCCCCACCAGCGACGGCGCAGCTCGGACGTCGTCGAGCAGCGTGGTGCTCACGTCGGCTTCGCCCGGCACCGAGACGGTCTCGATCAGGTCGTAGGTCTGGAAGTAGAGCAGGTTCTCGTCGTCGAGCGACGTGACCGGACCGTTGTTGTACAGGAAGGTCGAACCGTCGTACTGCGTCGTGAACAACCAGGTGTACGTCAGGTCGGGCAACGCATCGCCGTCGTTGTCGATCTTGATGTTGTACTGCGTGTCGTCGGCCCACGGGTAGAAGTTGGGCCCGCCGTTGGGCTCTTCGAACGGAATCCAGTTCGAGATCAACGTGACGGTGTCGGCGTCGTCGGGGCTGACGAATGCGTAGACGTCGGTGTTGTCGGCGCGAGGATCACCTGCGATCAACGGAGCCTCCCGGTGGCTCGAGGCGGTCGTGGCCCCTGGGCCACCCACGGCGACGGCAGTGCCGATCAACGCGAGTGCGGCACCGCACACGGCAGCTCGCTTCCCGGTTGCGACAGATGGGCGGGTGAACTTCATGGTTCCTCCATTCAGACCGGCGCACACGGCGATCGCATCTGCCAGCTTGTCCGAGACGACGGGTTGTGTACCCGAGGTCGGTTGGTATACGGCGTACGGCCCTGGACCGCGCGTCACCACTACTTCGGAGCACATCGCCGGGCGGATTGCCGATTCCGGAACTTCTCGTCATCGTCCGATACCGACCGATTCGACGCGAGGATCATCGTGCGGACGCGCGCCGGTATGTCAGGCGGCACCTGGAGGATGGCTACGAACGGATCACGACCGCGTCCCCGTGTTCGATCATCGTCAGGCCGTACGGTTCGATCTCCCGACGGATGTCGTCGGGCGACCAGCACCGGTAGTTCGAGGTGACACGCTGCTCGGCGATCAGCGTGTCGCCGTCGAGCACGCGGTAGGTCATCGTCCAACGCATCGTCAGCTCGTCGGCAGGCTCACCCTGCTGCCAACCCTCGTACGTGAACCGGCCGACCGGGAGCGACCGGTAGAGGGTCGGTTCGACGACGACCGGCCGGTGCGGCGGCAGTACCTCCACGATCATCGGGGCGCCAACCGGCAGCTGATCGACCGCATACCGCCACAGCACAGCACGCTCGGTGTCGTCGAGATGGCCGAGCACGGCGGAGAGCACGACCGCCGACGCGCGTGGCGGCATCGCCTCGGCGAGCGGCCGAGGGTCGACGGTGACCCGCCCGTGCAACGCCGGGTCGAGCAGCAGCCGGGTGTGGAGCGCGGTCCGCATGGCCTTGCTGGGTTCGATCGCGTACAGGTCGGCCTCCGGAACGGCCACCCGCAGGTACGACAGGCCGATCCCGGTTCCGGCACCGACGTCGACGATCGGACCCGCCGCCCCGTCGACACCCTCGAGCAGATCGAGCAGCTCGAGTCCGGTACGTTCCCAGTGCACGGTCGCCAGGAGCTCGTAGAACTCGGCCGTCGCGGTTCCGTAGGGATCGGCCAGGTCGACTGCCTCGCTCGACGACGCGGATCGGGGGTCGACCGGCACCGTGCCGGCCGACGACGCGCCTTCGTCGACGGGTGGCGACAGCAGGTGCACCCACCTGGCGTCCTTCTGTCCGGGGCGGCGATCGAGCCGGCGCACCAGCGGCTGCCCGCGCTCGGTGAGTCCGGCCAGCACCTCACCGACCTCGTCGGTGGAGGCGAACGAGTGTTGGCGCTCGGCGCGTGACTTCAACTCGCCGATCGTCTGGGCACCGCGCAGCATCAGCACGGACAGCAGTGCGGTCGCGGGTGCATCGAGGCCGAGCTCGTCCGGGACGACGTGCTTGTACTTGGCGGCCCGGTTCGACGTGCTGTGGACGGTGCGGGTGAGTCCGCGTGCCCGCAGCGACGCCAGCGCGTGCTCGACGTCCAGATCGGACATCGTCATCACCGGATCGCGACTGGTCGACTGGTTGCAGGCATTGCGCAGGCTGTTGGTCGTGAGCGGGTAGGCGTCGGGCGTCGTCGCCTCCTTCTCGATCAGACAGCCGAGCACCCTGGTCTCCTCGGCGGTGAGATCGTCGTGGCGGCGCGATTCATCCATGTCCGATTATCGGGCGCGGGGACGCCGACCTGGAGTCATCCCGGCGTGCGAGCGTGCTGTCGCCGTGGCGATCAGAACGTGGCGATCAGAACGTGGCGATCAGAACGTGTCGATCAGCACGGCACCGATCAGAACGTGTCGGTAAGGTCGTGGTCGTGCGCTCCCCCAAGGACTTCTTCCAGCCGCTCGCCGTCGGCGCCCCTGCCCCGCTCCGGGAGATCCCGATCCGGCCGAGCCGGATGATCCACTTCTTCCCGGCGTCCAACGAGAAGATGCGCGGCAAGGTGCCCGGGATGATCGGCCACGTCGACGTGCTGCTCGCCAACCTCGAGGACGGTGTGCCGGCCACCGACAAGGACGCCGCCCGGAAGGGGCTGGTGGAGGTCGCCCGCGACGTCGACTTCGGCGTCACGCAGTTCTGGACCCGGGTCAACAGCCTCGACTCACCGTGGGGCCTCGACGACCTGACGGCCGCCGTGCTCGAGGCCGGAGCAGCGCTCGACGTGATCATGATCCCGAAGGTCGAGGGACCGGAGGACATCCACTACGTCGACCGGCTGCTCGCCCAACTCGAGGCGAAGGCCGGGCTGACCGAACCGCTGATGGTGCATGCGATCCTCGAGACGGCACGCGGCGTCGCCAACGTCGAGGAGATCTGCCTGGCCTCGCCGCGGATGCAGGGGCTCTCGCTCGGCCCCGCCGATCTGGCCGCCAACCGCCGCATGAAGACCACCCGCGTCGGCGGCGGTCACCCCGACTACGTCGTTCGTGACGACCCGAGTGCCGACGATCCAGACGCGCCCCGCGCCACCCACCAGCAGGATCTCTGGCACTACACGATCGCCCGCATGGTCGACGCCTGCGTCACGGCCGGGATCCTCCCCTTCTACGGCCCGTTCGGCGACATCGCCGACGGCGTGGCGTGCGAGGACCAGTTCCGCAACGCCTACCTGCTCGGTTGCGTCGGCGCCTGGTCACTGCACCCGAGCCAGATCGACATCGCAAAACGGGTGTTCTCACCGCGGCCGGCCGACGTCGCCCATGCGCTGCGCGTGATCGAGGCGATGGGCGACGGCACGGGAGCGATCATGCTCGACGGCAAGATGGAGGACGACGCGTCCTGCAAGCAGTGCCAGGTCGTGGTCGCGCTGGCGCGCGAGCTCGCCGCCGACGACGCCGATCTCGCCGAAGCGTACGGTTTCTGAGATGAGCGAGCTGCGTCCGCGCCGTTCGGTGCTGTACATGCCCGCCGCCAACGAGCGGGCGCTGGAGAAGGCGAAGGCGATCGCCGCCGACGCCCTCATCTTCGACCTCGAGGACGCCGTCGCCCCCGACGCCAAAGCGCAGGCGCGGGCCAACGCGGTCGCTGCCGCCGCATCCGGTGACTACGGGCGCCGCGAGATCACGATCCGCTGCAACGGTCTCGACACCCCGTGGGGCGCCGACGACATCGTCGCCGCGGCGACGTCGGGCGCCGCCGCGATCGTCATCCCCAAGGTCGGGTCGAGCGACGACCTCGATCGGATCGAGCAGCAACTCGATGCCGCCGGCGCCCCCGCCGAACTCTCGATCTGGGCGATGATCGAGACGCCGGGCGCGCTGCTCGACATCAGGTCGATCGCCCACCATCGTCGGGTCGCGGTGCTGGTGATGGGAACCAACGACCTGATCAAGGAACTCCGTACCGTCGCCCTCGCCGACCGGTCGCCGCTGCTGCCGCACCTCGCGACCGCGCTGGTCGGGGCCCGGGAGGCCGACAAGGTGATCCTCGACGGCGTCTACAACGACGTTCGCGACCCCGACGGATTCCGGGCCGAGGCCGAGCAGGGCAAGGCGTTCGGATTCGACGGCAAGACGCTGATCCACCCGAGCCAGGTCGAGCCCACGAACGAGGTCTGGGCGCCGACCGCCGACGAGGTGGAGTTCTCACGCCGTGTGATCGAGGCGTTCGAGGCTGCCGAGGCGGAGGGTCGCGGTGTGATCACGGTCGACGGCAGGATGATCGAGAACCTCCACGTCGACAACGCCCGCCGCGTGCTCGCGGTCGCCGACGCCATCGCCGCACTCGGCTGACGCCGTCATTGCGAGTTGTGCCTGGAGCGTGAGCCGACAGGCGAACTGCGACCAATCGTCACGGGGC
>CAXBAZ010000071.1:0-10448 GCA_963973395.1 uncultured Acidimicrobiaceae bacterium | reverse complement strand
GCAGACCGGCGATGCGCTCGGAGTCGTGCTCGTTCATCTGGCACCCGTAGGTGCGTAGGACGTACCGGCGCGGCGCGTCGGGCTCGGCGTCGGTCTCCATGCTGGCCAGGCTAACGGGGGCATCCGAACAGAAGCTGCCGCCGTCGTGTTCACTGGTCCCGTGGACGCGGAGCAGTACGACCTCATCATCATCGGGAGCGGCTCGGGGAACTCGATTCCCGAGTATCTGACCGATCGGAAGATCGCGATCGTCGAGCGCGGCACCTTCGGCGGCACGTGTCTGAACGTCGGCTGCATCCCGTCGAAGATGTTCGTGCTGCCGGCCGACAAGGCGATCGACGCGCGGCAGGGCGCCAAACTCGGCATCGACACGCAGTTCAACGGCGCCGACTGGCCGGCGATCCGCGACCGGGTGTTCGGTCGGATCGACTCGATCGCCGAGGGTGGCCGCCAGTACCGCGAGACCGGGTCGGAGAACGTGACGCTGATCCAGGGCACCGCCCGCTTCGTCGGTGACAGGGTGTTCGACGTCGAGGGCCGCACGATCACCGCCCCGAACGTGCTCGTCGCCGCCGGCTCGCGACCGGTCGTCCCCCAGATCCCAGGGTTGGTCGAGACCGGATTCCACACCTCCGATTCGATCATGCGTCTCGACGCCCTGCCCGCCCGGCTCGGCATCATCGGCGGCGGGTACATCGCCGTCGAGATGGGCCATGTGTTCTCGGCGCTCGGGTCGGACGTCACGATGATCAACCGCTCCCCGCGCGTGCTGTCCGCCCAGGACGACGACATCTCCCAGCGGTTCACCGAGGTGTTCGGCGAGCGGATCGACCTCCGGCTCGGTCACGTGCCGACCAAGGTCGAGCGTCGCGGCGGAGCGATCGTGATCCACAACGGCGGCGAGGAGATCGAGGTCGACGACCTGCTGGTCGCCACGGGCCGCGAGCCCAACAGCGATCTGCTCGACGTGGAGGTCGGGGGCTTGGAATGCCGACACCACGGCACGATCGTGGTCGACGAGTACCTCAACGCCGGCGTCGAGGGTGTGTGGGCGATCGGCGACATCGCCAACGAGTACCAGCTCAAGCACGTCGCCAACCACGAGGCGGCGACCGCGTTCTGGAACATCGCCCACCCCGACGACCAGCGCAAGGTCAACCACAAGGCGGTGCCGGCCGCGGTGTTCAGCAATCCCCAGGTGGCGGCGGTCGGGCTCACCGAACGGGCCGCCGCCCAGGCCGGCATGGACTTCGTCGTCGGCCGTCGCGACTACGCGGGCACCGCCTACGGCTGGGCGCTCGTCGACGAGACGTCGTTCGCCAAGGTGCTCGTCGACGCCCGGTCGGGGCTGATCCTGGGCGCCCACATCATCGGGCCGCAGGCTGCGACGTTGATCCAGCCGGTGGTGCAGGCGATGCAGTTCGACCAGACCGCCGAGGATGTGGCGCGCATGCCCTACTGGATCCATCCGGCCCTGACCGAGGTCGTCGAGAACGCACTGCTCGAAGCCGTCGCGCAACTCTGACCGGCGCAGCCGTGGGCCGGAAGATGGCCCGCCGCGAGCTGCGCAGCTAGCGTGCCCGGCGTGATCGCCATCTATGAAATTTCGACCGCCTACCAGATCTTCGGACTGCTCCACATCGTCGCCGCCGTCATCGCGTTCGGTCCCCTCTTTCTGTACCCCGCGTTGCGGAAGGCTGGTGACACGGCAACCATCGCGTCGAACCACATGCGAATGACCTTCCCTGCACTGGTTGCGCTGTGGGTACTCGGAATGGGACTCGCAGGTCTGAGCGAGGACACCTTCAAGGTGTCTCAAACCTGGCTGGTCCTGTCCATCGTTCTCTGGGTCGTCTTGATGGCTGTCAGCTGGTTCCTGATCCGCCCGGCCGCAACGGACACCAGCGAGTCGGCGACCTCCAAGTTGATGGCGGGCACCGGGGTCATGCACCTCGGGCTCGTCATCGGGCTCGTCCTGATGATCTGGAAGCCGGGAGCACCGCTCTAGTGCCGACGGCCATCCGCGCCGCGGTGTGTCGGGAGTTCGGCACACCGCTGGCGATCGAAACCCTCACGCTCGCCGACCCGGGGCCGGGCGAGGTGCTGGTGCGGGTGCAGGCCGTGGCGATCTGCCACAGCGACGTCTCGTACGCGGACGGCGAGTGGGGTGGTGACCTGCCCGCGGTGTGGGGGCACGAAGCGGCCGGCGAGATCGTGGCCGTCGGCCACGGCGTCGGCTTCGAGCCCGGCCAGCGGGTGGTCGTCACGCTGATCCGGTCGTGCGGCGAGTGTCCCCGGTGCCAACGTGGAGCGGAGGTCGCGTGCGGCGAGACGTTCGCCCTTGACACCGCGACGCCGCTGACCGACCACCACGGGGCGTCGATCGGCCACGGGATGCGGACCGCGGCGTTCGCCGACCACGTGGTCGTGCACAACTCCCAGATCGTGCCGGTCGACGGCGACATCCCGAGCGCGTCGGCGTCGCTGCTCGCGTGCGGCGTCATCACCGGTGTCGGCGCCGTCCTCAACACGGCGGCGGTCGTGCCCGCCTCGACGGTCGTGGTGCTCGGTTGTGGCGGGGTCGGCCTCAACGTGGTGCAGGGCGCCGCGATCGCGAGGGCCGCCACGATCGTCGCCTCCGACCTCCAGGCCGCGAAACTCGACCTGGCGATCCACCTCGGCGCGACACATGCGGTCGATCCCTCGAAGGATGACGTCACTGCGCTCGTGGCCGAGCTGACCGACGGCCACATGGCCGACTACGTGTTCATCGCCACGGGTGCGCCTGCGGCGCTCGCGAGCGCCGAGCACCTGGTGGGCACGATGGGTGCGATCGTGGTGGTCGGCATGCCCGCCACCGGCGTGGCGGGCCACTTCGACCCCGGTGCCCTCGCCGCCCGCAACCAGCGGATCCTCGGCAGCAAGATGGGCACCTCGGTGATCGCCCGCGACATTCCGAGGCTCGTGTCGAAGTACCAGGACGGCAAGCTCGAGCTCGACGGGCTGGTGAGCCGCACGTTCCCGCTCGACGACATCAACGAAGCGATGGACGAGGTCCGCTCGGGAGCCGCGCTCCGGAACGTGATCGTGTTCGACCACGGGTCACCCTGACGATGCGGGTCGACACGGTCGAGACGTTCGTGGTGGGCAACCCGCCACCGTCGTTCGGCGGTCAGTACTTCGTGTTCGTCAAGTTGACGACGAACGATGGCGTCGTCGGGTACGGCGAGGCATACGCCGCGACGTTCCGGCCCCACGTGATCGCGGCTGCGATCGAGGATCTCGCCGACCAGTTCCTGATCGGTGCCGATCCGCACCACGTCGAGCGGTTCTGGCGGCGTGCCTACAGCCGCGGGTTCACGCAGCGTCCGGACGTCACGATGTCCGGATGCGTGAGCGCGCTGGAGATGGCGTGCTGGGACATCATCGGCAAGGCCGCCGACCGCCCCGTGTACGAACTGCTCGGCGGTCGGGTGCACGAGACACTGCGGTCGTACACGTACCTGTACCCGCGACCCGACGACACCACCGACGTGTACGTCGACGCGACCGCGGCCGCGGCGCGTGCGGTCGACGAGGTCGAGCGCGGCTTCGACGCCGTCAAGTTCGACCCGTGCGGGCCCTACACGGCGATGGGCGGTCATCAACCCCGCCTCGCCGACGTCGAACGGACCGTCGCGTTCGTGCGCGAGATCCGGACAGCCGTCGGTACGCAGGCCGACATCCTCGTGGGGACGCACGGCCAGTTCACCGCCGGGGGCGCACAGCGGATCGCACGTGAGATCGCACCGTACGACCCGCTCTGGTTCGAAGAACCGGTACCGCCCGACGACGTCGCCGCGATGGCCCAGGTCGCCGAACAGAGCACGGTGCCGATCGCGACCGGGGAACGGCTGACGACCAAGTACGAGTTCGCGCGGGTGCTCGAAGCGCGAGCGGCGTCGATCATCCAACTCAACCTGAGCCGCGCCGGCGGGTTGCTGGAGGGCAAGAAGATCGCCGCTCTGGCCGAGGCGTTCGGCGCCCAGATCGCGCCGCACTGCTACAACGGACCGATCGGTCTCGCCGCCAACATGCAGCTGGCCACGTGTTCCCCGAACTTCCTGATCATCGAATCGATCATGGACGGCAGCGGATTCCACGCCGATCTGCTCACCACCCCGATCGGGTGGGAGGACGGACGTCTGATCCCGCCGACCTCACCCGGCCTCGGCGTCGAGCTCGACGAGGCCGTGGCACGGGCGCACCCGTACACGGGCGACCGGACGCACCTGACGATGTGGAACGACCCGATCGACTCCGCCGACGACGTCGTGCGCTGACGTCGTACGGCGGACGTCAGTCGGGCAGTGGCATGACGCCGTCGGCGTCGTTCGGCGAGAACGGGTTGTGGGCGATCTCCCACAGATGCCCGTCGGGGTCGGCGACGTAGGACGAGTAGCCGCCCCAGAACACCGCCTCGGGGCGCTTGATCGGCACGGCGCCGGCCGCGACCCACTCGTCGAACACCGCGTCGACCTCGTCGCGGTCCGCGCAGTTGAGCGCCACGGTGACCGCCCGGAAACCGCTGCCGTCGGCAGGGATGCCGGCGTCTGCGGCGAGCGACTCGGTCTGGAACAAGCCGAGTGCACTCCCCTGCATCCGGAAGAACGTGACCGTGTCTTGCGACGCCGAGGACCGACGCCACCCGAGCGACTCGTAGAACTCGGTCGATCGAGCCACGTCGGCGACGCCGAGCGTGACCATGGTCAGCCTCTGGGGAACCGTCACGACGTCACCGACCCGCCCGTCAGTCGAGGCTGATGGGTTGGTCGTCGGCCTCGCTGAACGCATCGTCGTCGGCCGCTTCGGCCTCGGTCTCGATCGGGGCGTTCGGATCGAGCTTGAGGCCACAGGCGATCATCACCTTGTCGCTGATCTCCATCATCACCTCGGGGTTGTCGGTGAGGAAGCTCTTGGAGTTTTCGCGACCCTGACCGAGTTGTTCACCTTCGTAGGTGAACCACGCGCCCGACTTGTTGACGACCCCGAGGTCGACCGACATGTCGAGCAGTGCACCTTCACGGCTGATGCCCTTGCCGTACATGATGTCGAACTCGGCCTGACGGAACGGCGGCGACACCTTGTTCTTGACGACCTTCACCCGGGTGCGGTTGCCGACGACCTCGGCCCCGTCCTTCAGCGACTCGATGCGGCGGATGTCGAGCCGGACCGACGAGTAGAACTTCAGCGCACGGCCACCGGGGGTGGTCTCGGGCGATCCGAACATGACGCCGATCTTCTCGCGCAGCTGGTTGATGAAGATCGCGATCGTCTTGGTCTTGCTCAGGTTGCCGGTGAGCTTGCGGAGGGCCTGGCTCATCAGGCGTGCCTGGAGGCCGACGTGGCTGTCGCCCATGTCGCCCTCGATCTCGGCCCGCGGCGTCAACGCCGCCACCGAGTCGATCACGACGACGTCGATCGCGCCGGAGCGAACCAGCATGTCGACGATCTCGAGCGCCTGCTCACCCGTGTCGGGCTGGGAGATCAGCAGCTGGTCGATGTCGACCCCGATCGCCTTGGCGTACACCGGATCCATCGCGTGCTCGGCGTCGATGTAGGCGCACGTGCCGCCGTTGCGCTGGGCTTCGGCCACCACGTGCATCGCCAGGGTCGACTTACCCGACGACTCGGGACCGTAGATCTCGGTGACGCGGCCGCGGGGCAGGCCGCCGACGCCGAGGGCGAGATCGAGCGGCAGCGCACCGGTCGAGATCGCCTCGATGCCCATCGTGGTCTTGTCACCCATCTTCATGATGGAGCCCTTGCCGAACTGCTTGTCGATCTGGGCGAGTGCCATGTCGAGTGACTTTTCGCGGTCGTTGGCCATGTGATTCGTCTCCCTGTTCCTGCTTCTGATTGTTCGGGGCGAGTGGCCCGATCCGTTGGAATCAACGTGAGGTGCACCGTACGGACGGGGTGTGACAGTGTTTCCGAGACCCGCTCGGGTCGATGACCCGGCGAATGACACGAGTGTAACCATCGAACAACCGTTCGGGCAAGCACCGGACCGGATTCCTCCCCGATCCGGCCGCGGCGCCGCGAACACCCGGCCGGGTGATCGTGTGGGCAATGCGTCAAGTCGACCGGAGCGGTCGCCGATGAAGCGGTGATGGACCACATCCGCCGCCCCGGCGCACGACTCGTCGTCGCGTCCGTCTCCGCCCTCTTCCTCGTCGTGTACTTCGCACTCGCCGGATTCGCCGCCGAGATCGTGTGGGACGTCGCGATCTTCATCCAGCTCGCCGTCGCGCTCGTCGCCGTGCTCGGCTTCCGCCGTCACCGTCGTGCCTGGCTGACGATCCTCGCCGGCCAGGCGTGCTTCCTCGCCGGCGACGTCGGGTTCGCCGTGCTCGAGTACGTCGTACAGAGCGAGGTCTACCCGAGCGTCGCCGACGTGCTCTACCTCGCCGGGTACCCGCTGCTCGCGGCCGGGCTCATCCCGATCGCGCGCACACGTCGTGGCCGGCGTGACCTCGGTGGGATGATCGACGCGACGATCGTGACCGTGGCCGCGGCGGCGATCCTCTGGGTCTTCATCATGGATCCGACCGCATGGGACTCGTCGACGTCGATCATCGGTCGGCTCGTGGCGCTCGCCTACACCGCCGGTGACGTGTTGGCACTCGGCGTCCTCGCGTTGCTCCTGTCCCGCCGGACCGGCAACGAACGACCGTTCTGGTACATCAGCGCCAGTGTCGCCACGATGTTCGTCGGAGACGTCGCGTTCTCGTTCATGGCGCTGCAGGACAGCTACAGCCTCGGCGGACCGGTCGACGCACTGTGGTACGCGAGCTACACGTTGTTCGTGCTCGCGGTCATGCACCCGGAGTGCGAGCACCTCGGAGACGGGGAGACCGCAGCCGACACGCGACTGACCGGATGGCGCCTCGGCGCGTTGGCGATCGCCGCCCTCGCGGCGCCCACGGTGCTGATCTTCCGCTTCGATTCGGTCTCGACCTCGCAGGCGTCGGTGCTCCTGGTCGGCACCCTGGTCATGTTCCTGCTCGTGATCGTGCGCCTGCAGCTCATCGCCAGCGATCTCGACGACAGCCGCGTGCGACTGTCACACGAGGCGACCCACGACGCGTTGACCGGGCTCGCCAACCGGACCCTCCTGGCCCGGCGCGCCGAAGAAGTACTCGCGCACTCGGCCCCGAACGGCACGATCGCCGTGCTGTGCCTCGACCTCGACGACTTCAAGCCGGTCAACGACCTGCTCGGCCACCCCACGGGCGACAGGTTGCTGCGGGTGATCGCACGCCGGCTCTCGAGCCTCGTCGGCGAGGGCGACGTCGTCGCCCGGCTCGGTGGCGACGAGTTCGCGATCCTGCTCGCCGACACCGACTCGGCCACCGCGATCGCCGTTGCGGAAGCGGCGATCGACGCCGTGCGACGGTCGGCCGACATCGGCGGGCCCGTCGACGTGTATCCCAACGTCTCGGTCGGCATCACGTTCGGGGGCACCGGCGGCGTCATCGAGGACCTCCTGCGCGACGCCGACATCGCGATGTACTCCGCCAAGCGGCGCGGCAAAGGCCAGTGGGCGCTATTCGAGGCCGGCATCGCCGAACACGTGATGGACTGGCTCGAACTGCGCGCCGACCTGGTCGGGGCGCTGGCCGACGACCAGCTGCTCGTCGAGTTCCAACCGATCGTGCGTCTCGCGGACCGTCGCGTGGTCGGAGCCGAGGCCCTCGTGCGGTGGCAGCACCCGACGCTCGGGCTGGTGCGACCCGACCGGTTCGTGCCCGTCGCCGAGGACAGCGGTCTGATCGTCCCGATCGGGGCGTGGGTCCTCGCCCAGGCGTGCCGATCCGCTCAGGCGTGGGACCCCACCGCGACCGGCCCGGAGATCTCCGTCAACGTCAGCCCCCACCAGTTCCGCGACGCACGGTTCGTCGACACCGTCCGCACGACCCTCGCCGAGACCGGTCTCGCGTCGAGCCGCCTCATCCTCGAGATCACCGAGACGACACAGATCGCCGACGAGGAGGCCGCGATCGGCATGCTCCACGACCTGCGTGCGCTCGGGATCAGGATCGCCCTCGACGACATGGGTGCCGGCTTCGCCTCGCTGCGCTACCTCCGCACGCTGCCGATCGACATCGTCAAGCTCGACCGCTCGTTCATGACCAACCTCGACGACGACCGCGGTCTGCTCTCCGGGGTCATCGGCCTGGTGCGGTCGCTCGGGATGATCGCCATCGTCGAAGGTGTCGAACTCGACGTGCACGAACGAACCGCTCGCGAGCTCGGCGCCGATTTCGCCCAGGGCTTCCGGTACTCGGCGCCGATCCGCAACGACGCCTTCCGGGCACTCATCGGCACGCCGGTCGCCAGCGGCACCTGAACGACCCTCGGAACGTTCGGTGTCGGACACCGAACGTTACGCGGCTGGTTCGTCAGAGGGTGGCGTCAGAGGGTGGCGTCGCCCTCGCCCGCCAACTCCTGCGGTGTCGGCCGTCGCATCCACAGGTCGACCGCCTGCCACAGGGTGAACGAGATCGGGTAGAACAGCGCCGGACCGACGATGCCGATCGCCGCCGTCACGATCGTGAGCACACCGATCGGCACGTCGGGCGCCGTCAGCGCAACGAGCACGAGGATCGTGATCAGGATCGTGCCGAACGTCAGGATGATGTTGGCGGTGATCGCGCCGAGCTCGAACGCGGAGTCGCCGCGCCGGTAGCCGTGACCGCAGTTCGCGCACGTCTCCTGACGCTGGAACCAGCCGGTGAAGTACGCCCGCCGGTCTCCGCACCACGCACATCGGCGGTCGGGACGGAAAGTCGTCGATCGGCGTCGCCACACTCGCAACCTAGCGCTCCGGTTTGCCAGACTCTCCGGCAATGGAGCGATCTCTTGCCGGTGTCCTGTTCCTCGTGGCCGCCGTGGCCTTCAGCGTGTCGGTCGGGGCATGGTGGATGCAGCGGATCGCCTTCACGCCCGACGAGGCGACCGACACCACGGCCGCGATCCTCGAGGCGCCCGACATCCGACTCGAGCTGAACACCGTGATCACCGGGGCCGTGGCCCAGACGCTCGACATGTCCGCGACCGAGCTGTCGGTCACCCTGGAAGACGTCGTGCTGTCGAGCCGGGCGGGCGCCACGGAGATGATCCCGCTGATCCACCAGGCGCACGACCGGATCATCGGACTGCGCGACGACGAACCGATCCAGATCTCCGGCAACGAGCTGATCCCGATCGTGCGCGACCAGCGCGCCGCCGAGGTGGCGACGATCACACTGCCGATCCAGCCGATCGGCATCCTCAAGACCACCCGTGCGGTGCTCGGCTGGACGATCCCGATCAGCGCCGGCCTCGGGCTGCTGGCGCTCGTGCTCGGGGTGATCGCGCGACCCGACCGGCGTGACCTGCTGCGCGGGCTCGGCGAGTTCGCGCTGGCGTTGGCCGCGTCGATGGTGGTGTTCGGCTACCTGATCCCCGTCCAGTTCCTGACCGCGATCGACAACCGCACGTGGACCCACGCGATCCCCCGCCTGGCGCTGCGCACGCTGCCCGTCGTGCTCGGCGCGACGGCGATCTTCCTCGTCGTGGGTGCGGCCCTGGTGCTGGCGTCGCGAGCCGGCGGCAAACGCCGGCAGTGGTCGACACCGCTCTCGGTCGCCCGCTATCGGGGCGGCGACAATCCCGGCTGGGGGTGACGGTCGGCGCGCCGGACGACCGCGTCAGGCGACGTCCATCGAGCGGAGCCGCAGGCCGGCGAGCGCCAGGGCGACCATCGCGGCGAGCAGCGGTACCACGACACCCACGGCGAGGCTCAGGTCACCCAGATCGAGATCGACGTCGGTCACCGACGTCAGGATCGACCGGGTGTAGCCCCGGATCGCGAGCTTGGCGGCGAAGCTGCCGAACGCGGCCACGATGCCCTCCCAGATCAGGATGTACCCCAGGCCCCAGACGATCGCGTTCTTGAGCACGAGCCCGGCGAGCACGAACAGCGCCGAGTAGGCCACGACGCCGACGACCGCCGCGAGCACCGTGGCGCCGATCAGGTCGGTGCCGCCGTCGACGGCGATCGACGAGATGGTGAGGGGCACGAGCGTCAACGGCAGGCTGACCGTCACCGACGCCAACCATCCGCCCACCACCACGGGCCAGCGGTCCATCGGGCGGAGCCAGACGTACACGAGTGTGGCGTCCTCACGCAGGTCGCCGAGCGCGGCCGACGCGAAGACGAGAGCGACGATCGGGACCAGCGTGGTGAACCCGAGGTCGGAGATCAGCCGCACGCCCGTCTCGACCGGGTCGGACGTGGTGTCGGCGACACCGACCGCGATCGCCACGACCGTGACGACCGCGCCCACGAGCAGCAGCGCGGCGACGCGGCCACGCGTGACGAGTTGCCGCAGCACGACGCGGTAGGTGAGGCGGATCGCCGC
>CAXBAZ010000070.1:0-10494 GCA_963973395.1 uncultured Acidimicrobiaceae bacterium | reverse complement strand
CGCCGACGGTGAGATCGCGGTCAGCGACGCGGTCGGTGTGGTGCGAGAGGTCGTCGAGCGCGGCGGCGTCACCGAGATCATCGTGTCGACGTTGCCGAGCCGGCTCTCGCGCTGGCTGCGCCAAGACCTCCCGAGCCGGATCGGTCGGGCGGTCGATGTGCCGGTCACCGTCGTCACGCCCGACGACGACGAACCGGCTGACGTCACCGATGAATGAACCGATGATTGAACGGACGAGGCCCGCGGTATAGATCCGGCGGGATGGTCCGACCGGGGGTTGGGGGAATTGCCAACGGCCCGTTGCGTCGCTCGTCCCGATGACCGATGAACGCGACGCTGCCCACCATCCTCGATCCGAGCGGCTCGGCCGCCCGGGAGATCGCAGGCCTGTGGTGGCTGCTGGTCGGGCTCGGCGCCGTGGCCTTCGCGGTGGTCGTCGTCGCACTGGTGATCGGGCTCCGACGCGAGCCCGGCGAGCGGTCGTCCGCCGGAGGGCGCTGGCTGATCGGCGGCGGTGTCGTGATGCCGGCCGTGCTGATCGTGGTGGTGCTGGTCGCGACCGTGGCGTCGATGCGGGCCGTGTCGGGTGCGCCGTCCGACGACGCCGTGACGATCGAGGTGGTCGGACACCAATGGTGGTGGGAAGTGCGCTACCCCGACAGTCAGGCGGTGACCGCCAACGAGGTGCACATCCCGGCCGGACGCGACGTCGTCCTCGAACTGCGCTCCGCCGACGTGATCCACAGCTTCTGGGTGCCGGCACTCGCCGGGAAGATGGACCTCCTCCCGGAGCGGACGAACACGCTCGTCATCGACGCCGACCGGCCCGGGCGCTACGAGGGGGTGTGTGCCGAGTTCTGCGGTGTCCAGCACGCCAACATGCGGCTCGTCGTCGTGGCCCACGACGCGCCCGGCTTCGAGCAGTGGCTCGACCGGCAACGGCTCCCTGCAGTCGAGCCGGTCGACGATCTGACGATCCGGGGCGGGGAGTTGTTCGTGAGCGAGGGGTGCGCGAGCTGTCACACGGTCGCCGGCACCGGTGCCGATGGTGACGAGGGACCCGACCTGACGCATGTGGCCGGACGCGCCACGATCGCCGCCGGCACGAGCGACAACACGGCGCCGAATCTCCGGGAGTGGATCGCCGACCCGCACGCGATCAAGGACGGCGTGCTGATGCCGGCCGCGCAGCTCGACCCGGACGAACTCGACGCGCTGGTCGCGTACATCGGTGCGCTGACATGATCTCGGGTGCGTGCCGATGAGTGCCGAGTTCGACACGGACCGGCACGAGCTCCGGCTCAACTCCGACGACGAACCCCTGACCGACCTCTCGACGCCGGTCGCCGCCGCACCCGACACCACCGAAGAACTCGATCGGCTCTGGGACGACCGTCCCGGCATCTGGGGACAGTTGACCGCCGTCCAGAACGACGCCGTGGGTGTCCGGATGGTGCTGACGGGCTTCTTCTTCCTCCTGTTGGGCGGCAGTGTGGACTCATTCGTGATGCGTCTCCAGTTGGCGCGTCCGGACAGTGACCTGATCGGCCCCCAGCTGTACAACGAGCTGTTCACCAACCACGGCTCGGTGACGATGTTCCTGGTCATCCTGCCGATCTTCGAGGGCTTCGCGATCCTCGTGCTGCCGATGATCCTCGGCACGCGCGAGATGCCGTTCCCACGACTCGGGGCGTTCGCCTACTGGACGTTCCTGATGGGCGGGTTGCTCTACTACAGCTCGACGCTCTTCCAGGCCGTTCCCGACGCCGGCTGGTTCGCCTACACGCCCCTCAGCGGCCCGCTCTTCTCACCCGACCTGAACATCGACTTCTGGGTGCTCGGCCTCGGTGTCGCCGAGGTCGGAGCGATCGCCGGTGCCGTCGAGATCATCATCGCCGTGCTCAAGCTGCGCGCCCCCGGCATGTCGCTGACGAAGATGCCGCTCTACGCGTGGTCGATGCTCGTGACGGCGTTCATGATCCTCTTCGCGTTCACGCCGCTGATCGTCGGCAGCCTGTTGCTCGAGCTGGAGCGGGGGTTCGGTATGCGGTTCTTCGACCCCGACCGCGGTGGCAGCTCGCTGCTGTGGCAGCACCTCTTCTGGATCTTCGGGCATCCCGAGGTGTACATCCAGTTCCTGCCGGCGACGGGCATCGTGTCGATGGTGCTCCCCGTGATGGTCGGCCGCAAGATCTCCGGATACTTCTGGATGGTGGCGGCGTCGATCGGCATCGGTTTCCTGTCCTTCGGGCTCTGGGCCCACCACATGTTCACGGTCGGGCTGCCGGCGATCGTGCTCGCCTTCTTCGCCGCGGCCAGCATGATGATCGCGATCCCCGCCGGGGTGCAGATCTTCTCCTGGATCGGCACGATCTGGGAGGGACGCGTGCGCTGGAACACGCCGTTCCTGTTCGTGATCGGGTTCCTCGTCACGTTCGTGCTGGGCGGGATCACGGGCGTGATGGTCGCCGCCGTGCCGTTCGACCAGCAGGCCCACGACTCGTACTTCGTCGTCGGTCACCTGCACTACGTGCTGATCGGCGGCGTCGCGTTCCCGATGTTCGCCGGCGTGTACTACTGGCTGCCGAAGTTCACCGGCCGGATGATGAACGAGGCGCTGGGGCGCTGGAACTTCTGGTTGCTGTTCGTCGGGGTGCACGTCACGTTCGGACCGATGCACATCGTCGGGCTGCTCGGCATGCCCCGGCGGATCTCCACCTACGCCGCCGAGACGGGCTGGGGCCCGTACAACCTCGTCTCATCGCTCGGGCTGCTGCTCATCATTCCTGGTCTCGCCTGCTTCATCGTGAACCTCGTCTACAGCTACTTCCGTGGCCGACCGGCCGGCGCGAACCCCTGGGGTGGCGACAGTCTCGAGTGGGCGCTGCCGTCGCCGGCGCCACAGCAAGGGTGGACCACGTACCCGATCGTGCGGAGCAGGCATCCGCTCTGGGACCAGGACGACCTGCACACGGGAGAACCCCGGCACGAACGACTCGTGCGTGCGATCGGTCAGTGGCCGCTGCGATGGCGAGCGGTGCTCGTCGTCCGAACCGCGGACGGCGAGCCCGAGGAGATCTTCCGTGTCGCCGACACGTCGATCTGGCCCTTCGTGACGGCACTCGGCACGGTCGGCATCTTCGCCAGCGAACTGCTCAAGATGCGTGTCGGCGCCCTGGTCAGTGCCGCGGTCGTGGTGGTAGCGGCGTTGATGTGGAACCGGCCGTCGAAGCCGCCGATGACCGAGGAGGAGGAGCTCGAGTTCGAAGCCGAGCACGGCGTTCCCGTTCGCGCCTCGGGCAGCCTGGTCGTGGCCAGGTGGGGGATGGGCATCGCGATCCTGTTCCTGTCGATCGCGTTCAGCAGCTTCCTGCTCAGCTACTTCTATCTCCGCATCGAGAACCCGGTGTGGCCGCCGGTCGGTGTCGACGAACCGTCGCCGTCCGTCGCCGTGGCGGCCGCGGTGCTGTACACCGTGGGAGTGATCGCGATGGTCGTCGGGCGCCGTCGCTTGCTCGCCGGCGATGTGCGTGGCCTGCAGCTCGGCCTCGGAGCGGCAACGGCCTTCTTCGCCGCCGGCGGAGGTGTGCTGGTCCGCGATCTCGCGACGACACCGTTCGCATCGTCCGACCACGCGTACGGTTCGATCTTCCACACGCTCGGCGGCTACGTCGTCGTCGTCACGTTCATCGCACTCGTCATGTCGGTGTCGACGTTCGTGTACGCGACGCGCGGGCACTACTCGGCCCGTCGGTTCTCACCCGTCGACAACATCACGAGGTTCTGGATCGCGATCGGCGTCATCGCGGTCGTGTCGATCGTGGTCCTCTACGGCGCACCGGTGCTGACGTCGTGAGCGAACCGTTGCCCCCGACCGACACGCTGCGAGAGCCGCACGAACCGCTGGTCGACACACCCGCGACCGCAGGGATGTGGACGGTCCTGCTCGCTGGTCCCGTACTCGTGATGACCCACTTCTGGTTCGTGTACCTCGCCGCCGAGGCGACATGTGAGGCCGAACGGGCGGCGGGCATGTGGTTCCTCGACCCCGACAGCCTGACCTGGCTGATCCTGGTCGCCACCGGTGTCGGCGTGGTGGCGGCCTTGGTCGCCGCGTGGATCGGGTGGCGGTCGACCGGCAGCCGGATGCTGGCGAAGGCGGGAACTCTGATGTCGGTCGGTTCGGCCGCCACCATGCTCGCGATCGGGTTGCCGGCATCGGTGTTGGCGCCGTGCTGAACGTCGGACTGAACGTCGGGCTGGACGTCGGCATGCTCGGCGGCGCGTTCGTCGCGCACGCCGGTGCGCCGTTGCGACCGCACGATGTGTGGACGGCGTGGCAGTTCGACCCGTTCGTGATCGTCGGTTTGCTCGCGGTCGCGGCACTGCACTGGCGAGGCTGGAGGCCGGCGGACGGCACCGATCGGGCGCTGGCATGGTGGGCGGGGTGGACCGTGCTCGTGCTCGCGCTCGTGTCACCCCTCGACGCCGTGGCGGGCGTGCTCGTCAGCGCGCACATGGTGCAGCACGTGTTGCTGGTCGCGGTCGCAGCGCCCCTGCTCGCTCTGTCGGCTCCCGGCGCCGCGCTCCTCCGTGGTGCGCCCGGGCCGCTCCGGCGGTTCGCGGTGTCCATACCCTCCCGGCTCGGCGTCGGCATCGACGGCCTGCGCGTCCTGCGCGGTGCGGCCGCGCGCTGGCTGCTCTTCGTCGGCGCGTTCTGGCTGTGGCACGCTTCGGTGCTGTACGGCGCAGCGGTCGAGTCGACGTGGATCCACGCCCTCGAGCACGCGAGCTTCCTGGTCACGGCGCTCGCGCTCTGGTCCGTGCTCGTCGGGCCCCGACGGGTTCGGGTCGATCGCGGCCAAGCGGTCGTGATGGTGTTCCTCCTGGGGCTGCAGAGCGTGTTGCTCGCGACGCTGATCACCTTCGCCTCCACGCCGTGGTACGAGCCGTACTCGTCGCCGGCGCCAGGTTGGGGGCTCGATCCGTTGGCCGATCAGCAACTCGCCGGCGTGGTCATGTGGGTGCCGTCGGGACTGATACTGACCGCTGTCGGGATCCTGCTCCTCGTCAGGTGGCTCCGTGAGATCGACGACGAGGGTTCGAGGCGCGACCGGGCGGGTACGTTGCCGACGTGAATGGCACCTCCGACACGATCGAGCCGCGCGACGGCGACCCCGGACGGGCAGCGGTGCCGAGGATGCTCGAGGTCGGAGCGGCCTGGGGATGGCGCTTCATCGTGGTGGTCGCCGCGGTCTTCGCCACCGCGTGGTTGCTCGTGCAGCTCAGTGTCGTGCTCATCCCGGTGTTCGTCGCCCTCATCCTCGCCGCGCTGTTGAACCCGCTCGTCGACCTCGTCGATCGGTGGATGCCGCGGCTGCTGGCGGTCTGGTTGGTGCTGCTGTCGGTCGTCGCCGCGTTGAGCCTGATCGTGTACCTGCTACAGGCGCAGGTTCGTGACGCGGTCGAGGAACTCCAGGACTCGTGGGGCTCGGCCAGGGCCGACATCGAGGACTGGTTTCGCACCGGTCCGCTCGGACTCGAACAGAGCCGGATCGATTCACTCAGCGAACGTGCAGAGACCGCCCTGCGCGAGTTCGCCAGCGGCGTCTTCACCAGCTCCGACAGCGCACGGATCGCCGTCGAGGTGGTCGGCGGCTTCTTCCTCACCATCGTGCTGACGTTCTTCTTCGCGAAGGACGGTGCCAAGATGTGGCGCTGGCTCGTCGAGAAGGTGCATCCGGTGCGCCGCTCGGCGCTCGACCGCAGCGGCGTCGCAGCGTTCAAGGCACTCCAGGGTTGGATCCGCGGCGTCGCGATCACGGGTGTCGTCGACGGGCTGCTGATCGGTATCGCGCTGGTCGTGCTCGGTGTCGAGGCCGCGATTCCGCTGGCGGTCATCACGTTCTTCGCGGCGTTCCTGCCGATCATCGGCGCAACACTCGCCGGTGCGCTGGCGGCTGCGGTGGCGCTGGCGACGCAGGGCCCCGAGACCGCGATCATCGTCGTCCTCGTCGTGCTGGCTGTGCAGCAGATCGAAGGCGACATCCTCCTGCCGATCGTCATGTACCGCCAGGTGGCGTTGCACCCCGTCGTCGTGCTGCTCGCCCTCGCCGTGGGTGCCGCGGTGGGTGGCATTCTCGGCGCCGTCATCGCTGTGCCGCTCACGGCGGCGGCAGCGGCGGCGATCGCTGCCGCCCGGAAGGACGCCGATCTCGACCCCGAACTCGAACCGGACGAGCCCGATCCCGACGGGTCCGACAACCAACTCGCCACCGCCGACTGACCGCCCGCCGGGACGACTCATGCCGTCGGTGGAGGCGTCAGGCGAGGTCGTAGGTGGCGATCGTGCAGCTGACGGCGAAGATCGGGATCGGCTCGCAGAAGTGCACGGTGCCCGTGGCGCCGCGGGCGGCGGCTGCGACCGTGATGAACGTCCGGATCTCGAACCCGCCCTGGCCGGCGTCGGTGTACACCGTGAGGTCGTCGTAGTCGAGCAGCGCCTCCCGGTCGTTGCGGCACCAGCGGTCCATGAAGTCGAGGTCCCAGTCGATGTTGATCTTGCCCGAATCGGGCGTCGCCGGCCAGTGCGAGATCCCACCCGTACCGACCACGGCGATCCGTTCCGGCAGCGCGTCGCACGCCGCGCGGATCGACTCGCCGAACGCCCACGCCCGGTGGAGCGGCGTGAGCGGCGGGCCCTGGCAGTTGACGTTCACCGGGATGACGGGGAGGTCGTAGCGCGGCGTCAGGAAGTGGAGCGGCACCATGATCCCGTGGTCGAACTTCCACTCCTCCGCGTAGCTCACGTCGGACGTCTCCATCACCCGTGAGATGAAGCGCTCCGAGAGCGCTCGGTCACCCGGCACACGACGTCGCTCGATGCCGATCCAACCCGGGTCTTCGATCGGCCCCTCGTACTGGCCGGCCATCCCGATCGCGAACGATGGCATGTTGTTCATGAAGAAGTTGGCGAAGTGCTCGGCGGCGATCACCACCACCGCGTCCGGACGTGCGGCCTCGAGGTCGACGCGCATCCGGTCGAACGCCGCGTAGAACCGATCGCGAACCTCAGGATCGGCCTGGTCGGCGCGACCGGTGATGCCGGGAGCGTGTGAGCAGACACCGGCGAAGACGAGTGGCATCAGCGCGTGCCGCCCTGGTCGGCGCGGTGAACGCGCGCGACCACCTCGTCCGGGCCCGTCGTCATCGCGTACACACCCTCTCGAACCGGACCGTGTGTCGCCACGCCGTCACGCATCCGCTGCAGGTAGTCCTGCCACTCGATCTGGTGGAAGGCGGCGAAGTGCATGAGGATCTGTCCGTTCACGCCGAGGTGGAACAGCCGGCCGATGTCGGGCTCGATCAGCGCCTCGACCTCGTCGTCGGTCAGTTCGTACGGTTCGAGCACGGCTCGCGGATCGGCTCGGTAGGCGGACTGCAGCGCCTCCGAGCGGTTGAGCTCGTAGAGGAACTTCTGTGTCGCGTACAGGCTCACGTTTCGCCCTCGTTCCACTCGAGTTCGAGACGTTCCGGGCCACGGAACGTGATGTTCGGGAAGTACGTCAGCTGCTGTTCGTCGACGATCCGGAGGGACGGCACCCGCTGGGAGAGCAGTTCGAGTGCGATCCGCGCCTCCATCCGTGCCAACCCGGCACCGAGACAGAAGTGGATGCCCTTGCCGAACGAGATGTGCCGGTTGGCGTGCTCGTGGCGGATGTCGAAGGTGTCCGGATCGGCGAAGACGCCAGGCTCGTGGTTCGCCGACGCGAAGTTCAGGAGGAGTCTGGTGCCGGCCGGGAGGTCGACGCCGCCGAGTGTCGTCGGTCGGGTCGTGACACGTCGCCACGACACCTGGCTCGACTCGTAGCGGAGCGTCTCTTCGACCGCGGCGGTTGCGAGTGACGGGTCGGCGCAGAGTGCGTCCCACTGTTCGCGCCGAGGGAGGAGGCATCGGAGGGTGTTGCACAGCAGCGCCGTGACGGGGTCGTGCCCGGCGAACGAGATGCCGTACACCACCGATTCGACCTCCCGGTACGAGATGCCGCTGCCGTTCGCCGGATCGGGGTCGGCGTCGTGCGCGTCGAGCAACTCCGACGTGAAGTCGTCCCGACGGTCGTCGCGGCGTGAGGCCACGAACTCCCGGCAGTACCGCCAGTAGTCGACCATGCCCTCGGCGATGGCCACCTGCTCGTCGGCCGTCGGCTGCCCCCAACTGAACGCCCGGCGATTGACGCACCACCGTTTGATCATCGCATCGTCCTCGGGTGGGAAGCCGATGAACCGGAACACGATCTCGGCCGGCAGCGGGAACGCGAACGCAGCGACGAACTCGGTGGGTGAGCCGTCGGCCAGCATGCCGTCGAGCAACTCCGACGCACGGTCGCGCATGTACGACTCGAGCGCCTTCAGACGTCGGTTGGAGAAACCACGTCGCGTGTACACGCGGATGCGGGCGTGATCGGGCTCGGCTCGGTTCGACATGACCGCCGTCGGGTCGTAGTCGGGCGCCGCGAGTACGGCGGCCGCCTCTGGTGCGAGCGGGTAGATCGGGTCTTGCACGTTGGTCGACGCGAAGACGTCGGGGTCCAGGAACACGCGCTCGATCTCGTCCATCCGAGTCACGACGACGTGGCCGAGCCGCTCGGAGTAGAACACGGGGTGCTCGTCGCGCAGCGCATCGGCGATCGGATACGGATCGGCCAGGTAGCCCGGGTCGAGCGGCGACCAGGCGCGGTTCACCGGGCACCCGGTCGGTGCGGTGGCGATCGAATCGGGCGCCCGGTGGTACGTGTTCGACGTGTTCACGGAGACCCCTCGATCGCAGCTGTGCGCCGCAACAGGTCGTACAGCAATTCCAGTTCGGCCGGGCCGAGCCGGGCACCGATCTCGCCGTACACCGCCTCGCTGTGTGGCGCGATGGCGGCGACCAGACGGCGTCCGGAGCGACTGATCGCGACCTGCGACCGGCGGGCGTCACCGAGGTCGGCCGACCGTGTGATCAACTCGCGCTCGCCGAGCGCCACCAGCATGCGAGACACGCTCGGACCGAGCAGGAAGGTGCGGTCGACGAGTTCGCCCACGGTCATCGACCCGCCGGCGTCGGCGAGCGCGCGCAGCACGCGCCACTGCTGCTCGGTCACGTCGTGGGCACCGAGGATCGGACGGAATCGGCGCATGATCGCTTCGCGCGCCCGGAGCAGCGCCATCGGCAGCGACTCGTCGAAACTCCGCAGGCCCGTCTCGGCGATCGGGCGATCGGCGGTCGATCCCGTGTGCGTCGTTCCGTCGGAGCGCTCACTCATCGCGCACCCCGTTGCGGAGCGTGCCGAGTTCGGGCACGGTGACCTCGACGACGTCACCCGGCTCGAGGAACCGCGGCGGATCGAACCGGGCGCCGGCGCCCGTCGGTGTGCCGGTGAAGATCACGTCGCCCGGTTCGAGTGCGCAGAACGTCGAGAGGTACTCGACCTGGAACTCGATCGGGTACGCCATCGTCGCCGGGGTGTCGTCCTGGCGGAGCTCGCCGTTGACGTGGGTGGTGAGATGCAGGTCGTCGAACTCGCCGATCTCGTCGAGCGTCACCATCCACGGCCCCAACGCACCGGACGATTCCCAGTTCTTGCCCTGTGTGACGTTGAACTTCGCGTGCCGGACCCAGTCGCGGATCGTGCCCTCGTTGCCGAGCGTCAGGCCGGCGATGTGCTCGCGGGCCCGTGCCCGCGGGATCCGGCGACCGCCGCGACCGATGACGGCGACGATCTCACCCTCGTAGTCGAGCTGCGAGCTCTCCGGCGGTCGGACGAGGTCGTGTTCGTGCCCGGTCAACGAGCCGGGGAACCGGACGAAGACGCTCGGTTTGTCGGGAGCGTCCTGGCCGTCGCGGTACTCGGCGTTGCGGCCGCCGTAGTTGACGCCGATGCAGAAGATCTTGCCCGGCGTCGGGAGGGTCCGTTCGTACGTGATGTCGGTGAGCGGGACATCCGGCGACGCCCGTGTGACGAGATCGAACGCATCGCCGATGCGTTCCTGGCGGAGCAGATCGGACAGATCGGAGACCCCGTCGAGGTGCCGACCGAGCTCGACCACGCCGTCGTCGACGACCGCGCCGTAGCCCGCTCGGCCTCGATGGGAGTAGCTCAGCAACCTCATGTTGCATACATACTTAACATGTTAGATAATGGAGCGCAATGCCGCATCTGATCATCGAGTACTCGTCGAACGTCGCCGACCACGTCGACATCGATCGGTTGGTCGACGCGCTCCATGACGCGGCACTGGCGTCCGGCGTCGCGGATCTGGATGCGCTCCGCACCCGGGGGGCGGCACGCGACCGCTACGCCGTGGCCGACCGCCACCCCGACAACGCGTTCGTGGCGGTCACCGCTCGGCTCGGTGCCGGCCGGAGCCACGACGACCGGCAGCGCTTGCTCGACACGCTGATCGCCGCGCTCGACGACACCGTCGGTGCGGCGGGTCGCACGATGATGCTGA
>CAXBAZ010000069.1:0-10642 GCA_963973395.1 uncultured Acidimicrobiaceae bacterium | reverse complement strand
GGATGCCGCGGTCCGCGGCGAGCCGGCGACCGTGGCGGCTGTCGATCTGCTCGGTCGACGCAGGCGTGCCGTCGGGCCACGTCGCCCGGATCGAGCCGTGCTCGTCGATGGTCAGATCGACGAGGCCGGCGTCGAACGCCGACAGTGCGACCGCCTCGGGCGCACCCTCCATGAGGGCGCGCGCCGTCTCGGTGCTCCCGATCGCGGACATCGTGCAGGGGGTCCCCACCGTGACGAGGACCTGGTGGGCGGGAAGGGGTTCTGCCACGTCGCGTGACCCTAGCCACCCTGCGGGTGACAGCGGTGACCCCGGCGGGGCCGTCGTCGGTGCCGAACCGGACACGAGCTCCGGACACCATCGTCGGTGGGAGCGCGTACGCTGGTGGTGCACATGACGACGCTCGAACTCACCAAGCACCACGGACTCGGCAACAACTTCCTCGTCGTGTTCCATCCGGGTGTCGACGACCTGCCGGCCCTCGCGCGTGAGCTGTGCGACCGTCGCCGCGGTGTGGGCGCCGACGGCCTGCTGGTCGGCGAGTCGGCCGACGGGTACGCCGCCCGGATGGTGCTCTACAACGCCGACGGCGGCCGGGCCGAGATGAGCGGCAACGGCATCAGGTGCTTCGCCCAGGCGCTCGCCGCCCGACGCGGTGTGCTCACCACGCAGCGGATCCTGACCGACGCCGGCGAACGGGTCGTCGAGCTGAGCGAGACCGACGACGATCGCACCGTGATGGCGTCGGTGTCGATGGGGTCGGTCGAACCGCTGGACGAACCCGAGGGCTGGGCCGAACTGGGGTGCCACCCCGACCGGCCGGTGGTCCACCTCAGCCTCGGCAACCCGCACAGCGTCGTCGGTGTCGACGACGTCGCAGCCGTCGACCTGGCCGCGCTGGGCGCCAAGCTCGCGCACGTCAACCTCGAGATCGTGGCGCCGGGTGAGCGTCAGGACGAGATCCGCATGCGTGTCCACGAGCGTGGCGCCGGCATCACCGAAGCGTGCGGTACGGGCGCCTGCGCCGCCGCCCACGCGGCTGCATCGTGGGGCCTCGCCACTCCCGCCGACGGGAAACTGGTGGTGCACATGGACGGCGGACGTGCCACCGTTGAGCTCGACCGGCCGGCGCCGGGCAGCGTCACGCTGACCGGCCCGGCGACCCACATCGCGACGATCGAGATCCGCACCCCGTGAACACGCCGTACAACGAGGCACTCGGTGCCACCCTCATCGACCGGTCGATCCGGGAGAAGATCGTGATCGTCGGCGTCCAGTTGCCCGGCGCGACCGAAGAGTCGGTCGACGCCAGCCTCGACGAGTTGGAGCTGCTGGTCGACACCGCCGGCGCCGACGTGGTCGAGCGCCTCGTGCAGCGCCGCGACGCCCCCGACCACACCTGGTACATCGGCAAGGGCAAGGTCGACGAGCTGAAGGAGATCTGCCTCGCCGTCGACGCCGACACCGTCGTGTTCGACAACGAACTGGCGCCGGCACAGCAGTTCAACCTGGAGAAGGTGCTCGGGCGCACGGCGATCGACCGGACGGCCGTGATCCTCGACATCTTCGGTCAGAACGCCCACACCCTCGAAGGCAAGGCGCAGGTCGAGCTCGCCCTCCTGCGGTACCGACTGCCGCGGTTGCGGCGCGGCAAGGCCGCCAACCTGTCGCAGCAGCGCGGCGGTGTCGGCGCCCGGTTCGGTGGCGGCGAGACGAAGATGGAGGTCGATCGGCGCCGCATCATGCGCCGCATCACCAAGCTGGAAGGCGACCTGCAGTCGCTGGCCGCCACCCGCGACCTCCAAAGCAAGTCGCGGCGCGCCAGCGGCCTCGCCGGCGTGGCGATCGTCGGGTACACCAACGCCGGTAAGTCCACGCTGTTGAACCGGCTCACCGACGCCGGGGTGCTCACCGAGAACCGCCTGTTCGCCACGCTCGACCCGACCACCCGCCGCCTGGCGCTGCCCGGTGGCGAACCGGTGCTGCTCTCCGACACGGTCGGCTTCGTGCGGAGCCTGCCGCACGGACTCGTCGAAGCCTTCAAGGGCACGCTCGAAGTGGCCGCCCTCGCCGACTACCTCGTGCACGTGGTCGTCGCGGACGTCGCCGACTACGAGCGGCGGTCCGCGAGGTGCTCTCCGAGATCGACGCCGCCGAGGTGCCCGAACTGCTCGTGTTCAACAAGGTCGACCTGGCCCCCGAGGCGGCCCGCGACCTGGTCGACGACCACGTCGGGTCGGTCGGTGTCAGCGCGGTCACCGGCGAGGGCATCGAGCTGTTCCTGCGCACGATCGCCGACCGCCTGCGGGCGTTGACCAAGGTGCTCGACCTGCTGATCCCGTACGAGCGCGGCGACGTGATGGCGTCGGTGCACCGGGAGGGCGAAGTCGTCTCCACCACCGAGGATGCCGACGGATTCCGGGTGCGGGCGCGCCTGTCCGACGCCTCCGCCGGGCGGCTGTCCGACTTCGTCGTCGCGGCCGGGTGACCTCACCTCGGTAACATCCGGGGCGCATGGACCAGACCGGTTTCGTCCCCCCGCCCTACCCGTACGAGCGGGTCGATCGTTTCAAGCCGCTCGGCGACGCGTTCGAGGGTGGTCTCGTCGACTTCTCGATCGGTACGCCGTTCGATGCGCCACCGGAGGCGGTGATCGCCCGACTCGGCGCGTCCGGGTCGGAGCGCGGCTACCCGCCGAGCATCGGAACCGCCGATCTGCGCGACGCCGTACATCGTTGGATGGGGCGTCGGTTCGGGCTCGACGTGCCGCCGGGTCAGATCGGTGCCTGCATCGGCACCAAGGAGTTCGTGGGCACCCTGCCGCAGTGGCTGCACCTGCGGCGACCCGACCGCGACACGATCCTGTACCCCGCCATCTCCTACCCGACGTACGAGATGGGCGCCACGCTGGCGGGTTGTCGTGCGGTGCCGGTGCCGATGGCGCCCACCGGCGGCCTGCAGCTCGACTCGATCGACCCCGCCGACGCCTCCCGTGCGCTCGCGCTGTGGGTCAACAGCCCCGGGAACCCGAACGGTGTGCTCGACGACCTCGGTGCCGCCGCCGAGTGGGGTCGGTCGCACGATGTGCCCGTCTTCTCCGACGAGTGCTACGTCGAGTTCACGTGGACCGGCCGGGGCCGCACGATCCTCGAGCACGGCACGGACGGTGTCGTGGCGGTGCACTCGCTGTCGAAACGCTCGAACCTCGCCGGCACCCGCGTCGGTTTCTACGCGGGCGATGCCGACCTCGTGCACTACCTCCAGGAGGTCCGCAAACACGTCGGGATGATGGTGCCCGGGCCGGCGCAGGCCGCCGGCGTCGTGGCGCTCGACGACGACCAGCACGTCGAGGTGCAGCGCGGCCGGTACCTGGCCCGCCTCGAACGGATGGCGACGGTGCTGAGCCGATGGAGCGGGATCGAGATCCCCCTGCCGGCGGGCGGGTTCTACCTGTGGTTCCACGTGGGGGACGCCTGGGAGTTCACCGAACGACTGGCGACCGAGGGTGGTGCACTCGTCAGCCCGGGCGACTTCTACGGCGAGGCCGGCGCCGAGTACGTACGCGTCGCCGTGGTACAACCGGATACGCAGATCGATCTCGTCGCCGCCCGGCTGGGTGTCGGCACATCGAGCCCCCGCCCACACGAATGACCGCCACCAGAACGACCACGACCCGAACGACCACGACCCGAACGACCACGACCCGAATGACCGCCACCAGAACGACCGAGGACCGACCATGGCTGTGAGATCACGAGGACGCGGCGCCGCAGCGGCACTCGGCCTGTTCTGCCTGTTCGTCGGACTGGTCGGCGGTGCCGTGCTGTACATCGTCGCCGAACGTCGGCCGGCCCAGACCGTCGACGGGTTCGCCCGGGCGCCGGTCGGCTGCAACACGACGCTCGAGTTCGTCGAGGCCGGGACGTTCTACGTCTTCGAGGAGGTCGGCGCCATGGCCGACGAGGTCGGGAACGGCTGTCAGCCGGTGGCCGACCCGAACTCACCGTTCCGCGTCGACTTCACGGGGGAGTTGACGCCGGCATCGACGGACGACGTGACCGATGTCAGCTACGACGTCGACGGCTTCGACGGACGCTCCGTGCAGTCGGTCGAGATCGTCGAACCGGGTCAGTACACCATCGAAGTTCTCGGTGACGATCTCACCGTGGTCGCCGCGATCGGCCGCGATCCCGACGCCGGCGTCGGCGACCTGAGGCGGGCGGCGGTGATCCTGGCCGTGGCCGGCATCGTGCTCGAAACGAGCCGCGACCGCGAGCCCGCCATCCGGTCCCGCGTGGGGGCCGGCGCGGGTGGGCACGCCGACGACGACCGAAGGTGGGCCCCGCACGGGTCAGGTGCCGGTGAACCCACACGCGCCGCCGGGCCCGGGCGAGCCGGCGGCGTGGGAGCCGCCCACGGCCGGCCCCGCCGACGACCCGGAGCCGTCAAACACGTCGGACACGTCGGATCCGTTGGTGCCGCCGCCACCACCCGTGTTGCCGGACACCCCCGGCCGCGTGTCGGGTACCTGACCGGCGGGGGTCAGACCCCCGCCGGTCAGAGACGGCGCATCACGGTGACGACGCGTCCGAAGATGCTGACCTCGTCGGCGGGGAACCGCATGGGCTCCATCGTCGAGTTGGCCGGGACGAGCACGATGTCGGCGCCCTCGGGCCGGTAGGTCTTGACCGTGGCCTCGTCGCCCGGGATGCCGGCGACGACGATGTCGCCCGCCGCAGCGGTGTTCTGCTGGGCGGCGATGACGAAGTCGCCGTCGAGGATGCCGAGGTCGACCATCGAGTCGCCGCGCACCCGGAGCATGAAGAGATCGCCGCCACCCGTGAAGTCGGCCGGCATCGGGTAGAGCTCTTCGACGTTCTCCTGAGCGAGCACGTCGGTGCCCGCCGCGACATCGCCGACCAGCGGGACGTGGTTGACGGGGCGACGTTCCATGACGACGCCGGAGTTGGAGTCCCACCGGACCTCGATCGCACGCGGCTTGGTCGGGTCGCGGCGCAGGTAGCCCAGACGCGACAGCGTGTTGAGGTGGCTGTGCACCGTGGAGGGGGAGGTCAGACCCACGGCGTCGCCGATCTCGCGGACCGACGGCGGGTACCCGCGGTCGCGCATCTGCTCGGAGATGAACTCGAGGATCTGGAGTTGGCGAGCGCTGATCTTCTTGTCGGCCATGACACCATCGTACGGTTGTTCGGCCCGCGAGTCAAACACCTGTTCGGGGACAGATGTTCGATCTCTGGGTTGACGTCGAACGATTGTTCGGGTACAACTGTTCTCCGTACAGACGTTCGATCGCTGTTCGGCCCTTCCGCCGGCTCGTCTGTCACCTCGTCGAATGAGTTGGGAGTTCGAGATGAACGCAACGATGACCATCGATCCGCTGTTCGCCACATCGGCGGCGCGGCGGCAGGGCGTGTCGCCCCGCACCTACCGCCGACGCCGCGCCGTCCTCGGCGGCGTGCTGGCGGTCGTGGTCGCGTGCGGCATCGTGGCCACCCATGATGTGCTGGCCGGCTCGGGCGGCGTACCTGCCTCCGCCGCCGAGAGCCGGCCGGCACAGGTCCGTTCCACCACCACTGCGCAGCCGGGCGACACGCTCTGGTCGATCGCACAGGCGAACCGCGGCGACGTGTCGGTCCACCGGTACGTCGACAAGCTGGTCGACCTCAACGGTGGTGCCTCGATCCAGGCCGGCCAGCAGGTCGTCCTCCCGTGAGATGCGGTCGTTCGCGATGGCGGAGGCGCACTCAGTAGCCTGTCGGGGTGCATTGCCCCGTCTGTCGCGCCGACGACACCAAGGTCGTCGATTCGCGCCTCGCCCAGGAAGGGGCGTCGGTGCGTCGCCGTCGGCAGTGCGTGGCGTGCACCCACCGGTTCACCACGTTCGAACGTGTCGAGGAGGTGCCGCTCGTGGTGGTGAAGTCCAGCGGCATCAGTGAGCTGTTCGACCGCTCCAAGATCGTGCACGGTGTGCGGGCGGCCACGAAGGGCCGTTCGGTCGACGACGAGGCGATCGAACGTGTCGCCGTCGAGGTGGAAGACGAGATCCGTCTCGCCGGCGGTGGCGAGGTCTCGTCCAGCCGCGTCGGGCTCGCGGTGCTCGAACGGCTCCGCTGTCTCGACGAGGTCGCGTACCTGCGCTTCGCGTCCGTCTACAAGAACTTCGACGCGGCGTCCGACTTCCAGAGTGAGCTCGAGCTGCTCAGCAAGCTCGGAGCCAACGGCTGAACACGAACCCCTCGTCGTCGGCGAGGAGGTGGGCGAGCACGAAGCGGTGCATCGACTCGCTCGCACCCACCGTCAACCGTGGTCCGGTCCCGCCCACGAGGTGTGGTGAGAGTGTGAGGTCGAGCTCGTCGATCAGATCGGCGTCGAGCAGCGAGGCGTTGAGGGTCGCCCCGCCTTCGGCCTGCACGTAACGCACGCCCGGCACGATCTCGTCGAGCCGGGTGAGCGCCTCGACGATGTCGACGCGCTCGCGGCCGGCGCGCAGAACATCGACCCGCGTGTCGTCGACGGCGGTCCGCTCGTTCGCGATCACGAAGCCGGCGCCGCTCGAGAACAGTTCGCTGTCGAGATCGACGTTGCCCCGGTCGGTGACCACACCGATCCGCTGGCCCGGTCGCCGCGGTGGTCCGTAGCCCTCGCCGCGCGCCGTGGCGGCGCCGACGATCAGGACGTCGGCCAGGTCCCGCAGCGTCAGCAACACGTCGAGATCGTTGGAGTTGCCGAGCGTGCCCGAGGTGCCGTCGACCGCGATCGACCCGTCGAGGCTGGTCACCATGCAGAGCCCGACCCAGGGGCGGTCGCCGGGTGCGGGACGCTCGACGTCGTACGCCTCGCGCACGGAGACCGTGGCGGAGGGGTGGGGGAGCAGGCGGCGGAGCGCAGGTCGGGTCGGGGACGATGGCACGGCCGATGCCGACGAAGGCAGTGGTGATGGTGATGGTGGCGGTGATGGTGGCGTGGGGATCGCCGAGGTCATGACCGTCGATCTTGGCAGGTTGTGGGTAAGTCGGTGGCTGTCCACAGGCGGACCACAGAATCTCCCTGCAATTCACACGGTTGTCCCCTTCCGTTCCACAAGGTCGGGTCCGTAGGGTGGGCGTCCGTGCCGGGAGGTGGCGCGACACACGGACGAACATGTGGCAGACGGCTGGACGTTGGACGCGTTGGGGGCGAAACCGGCACGGGACCACTTGGAGCACCCAGCTCTGAACCTGTGATGTCGCGCCTCCTACGGCCACGAACGAGACGGATGCCGCGAAGCTCGCGTCGTGGCTGGTCAGAGGATTGTTTCGATCCGACGGCAGCCAACCGTTGACAGCGCTGTAACTACAGTGGTGTAATACTCAACCCTCCCCGGGTGCACACAACCTGTTGTGGCTCACGGGGCGGGCTCGGGGGAAACCCAACAACATCTTGTGTCACCGCCGCCGGTGGCACGGTTGCTCGTCATTTCGGAAGGAAGCACACATGTCTCTGGCGCCTGAACGACTGTCCGCCACTGGTCGGATCGGCCTTCGCCGGCTCTTCACCTCACCGGGTGTCGACCCGTACGACGAGGTGGTCTGGGAGCGCCGCGACGCTCGCATCACCAACTGGAAGGACGGTTCCGTCGCGTTCGAGCAACTCGGTGTCGAGTTCCCGACCACGTGGTCGGTCAACGCGACCAACATCGTGACCCAGAAGTACTTCCGCGGCACGCTCGGCACGCCCGGACGTGAGAACTCGCTGCGTCAGGTCATCGACCGGGTCGTCGACACGATCGTGACGTGGGGTCGCGAGGGCGACTACTTCGCCGACGACGACGAGGCCCAGGCGTTCAGCGACGAGCTCAAGTACATCCTCGTCACCCAGCGGGCAGCGTTCAACAGCCCGGTGTGGTTCAACATCGGCGTCAAGGACGTCCCCCAGCAGGCGAGCGCCTGCTTCATCCTGTCGGTCGACGACAAGATGAACTCGATCCTCAACTGGTACCGCGAAGAGGGCGTCATCTTCAAGGGCGGGTCCGGCTCGGGCGTCAACCTGTCCAAGATCCGTTCCAGCGTCGAACTGCTCGAGGGTGGCGGCACGGCGTCGGGCCCGGTCAGCTTCATGCGCGGTGCCGACGCCTCGGCGGGCACCATCAAGTCGGGCGGCAAGACCCGGCGGGCCGCCAAGATGGTCATCCTCGACGTCGACCATCCCGATGTCGAAGAGTTCATCTGGTGCAAGGTCAAAGAGGAGCGCAAGGCACGCGTCCTGCGCGACGCCGGCTTCGACATGGACCTCGACGGCGCCGACTCGTTCTCGATCCAGTACCAGAACGCCAACAACTCGGTCCGCGTCACCGACGAGTTCATGCAGGCGGTCGTCGACGACGCCGACTGGGGCATGAAGGCCGTCACCACCGGAGAGGTCGTCAAGACGGTGCGGGCCCGCGATCTGTGGCGCCAGATCGCCCAGGCCTCGTGGGAGTGTGCCGACCCCGGCCTGCAGTTCGACACCACGATCAACCGGTGGCACACCGCCCACACCACGGGTCGCATCAACGGCTCCAACCCGTGCTCCGAGTACATGCACCTCGACAACTCGGCGTGCAACCTGGCGTCGATCAACCTGTTGAAGTACCTCGACCTCAACGCCGACAACGGCGCCGACAGCTTCGACGTCGACGGCTACATGCACACGATCGAGACGATCTTCACCGCCCAGGAGATCCTGGTCGGCCGCGCCGACTACCCGACGCCGGCGATCGGCGAGACGAGCCGCCAGTTCCGCCAGCTCGGCATCGGTTACGCCAACCTCGGTGCTCTGCTGATGGCGCTCGGCCACGCCTACGACTCGCCCGAGGGTCGTTCGTGGGCGGCCGCGCTCACGTCACTGATGACGGGCCACGCCTACGCCACGAGCGCCAAGACCGCGGCTCGGCTCGGCCCGTTCGAGGGTTTCGCCGACAACGAGGAGCACATGCTCCGGGTGCTCGGCATGCATCGTGACGCGAGCTACCAGATCGAGAACGACGACGTCGTGCCCGACGACCTGCTCTCGGCCGGACAGCGTGCCTGGGAGAACGCGGTGCGCGACGGCCAGGAGCACGGCGTGCGCAACAGCCAGGCGTCGGTGCTGGCCCCGACCGGCACGATCGGCCTGATGATGGACTGCGACACCACGGGCATCGAACCCGACCTCGGTCTGGTGAAGATGAAGAAGCTCGTCGGCGGTGGCACGATGCAGATCGTCAACCAGACGATCCCACGGGCGCTGCGCCGTCTGGGCTACGACACCCAGCAGGTCGACGACATCATCGCCTACATCGACGACAACAAGTCGATCCTCGGTGCGCCGCACCTGGCCGCCGAACACGTGTCGGTGTTCGCCTGCTCGATGGGCGACAACACGATCCACTACGAGGGTCACGTCCGGATGATGGGTGCGGTGCAGCCGTTCCTGTCGGGCGCCATCTCCAAGACGGTCAACATGCCGGAAGAGGCGTCGGTCGCCGACGTCGAGGCACTGCACCAGCTCAGCTGGGAGCTCGGCCTCAAGGCCGTTGCCGTGTATCGCGACAACTGCAAGGTCGGCCAGCCGCTGTCCACCGCCAAGAAGGGCGACGCGGCCGCCGGTGCCGCGGCCGCGACCGAGATCGTCGAGAAGATCGTCGAGAAGGTCGTCCACAAGCCGATCCGCCAGAAGCTGCCCCGCACCCGCTCGTCGAAGACGTTCGAGTTCCGGGTCGCCGACTGCAAGGGCTTCGCGACCGTCGGTGAATACGAGGACGGCATGCCCGGCGAGATCTTCCTCACCGTGTCCAAGCAGGGGTCGACGTTGGCGGGCATCATGGATGCGTTCGCCAAGTCGATCAGCTACGGCCTCCAGTACGGCGTGCCGATCCGGGGCTACGTCGAGGCGTTCGTCAACATGAAGTTCGAGCCCGCCGGCATGACCGACGATCCCGACGTCCGGTTCGCCGGTTCGATCATGGACTACCTGTTCCGCCGGCTTGCACTCGAGTACATGAGCTACGACGAGCGCGCCGAGCTCGGCATCTTCACCATCGCCGAGCGCACGCAGCCCACGCTGCCCGGCGTCGACGAGGCCGTCATCGAGACGAGTCAGGGCTCCGAGATCGAGCCAGAGCCGAAGAGTGTGCCGTCGGTCGCCGAACTGGCCGCCGGTCTCGAGAGCGGCGCCGTGGTGCCGACCGTCGAGGACAACACGCCGGCTCGCGGCATCACCGGCTCGTCCAAGCCGATCGATGCGCCGATGTGCATGCAGTGCGGCGTGCACATGGTCCGCGCCGGCAGCTGCCACGCCTGCCCGTCCTGCGGCAGCACCAGCGGCTGCAGCTGAGCTCAGATCGCCGCTGCCGTGGCCGTCGAGTGCCATGGCAGCGGCATGACGATCACGTCGGCGGATTGTCGGTGACGCAGAACTCCATTCCTGCCGGATCGCGGAGCACCTGCCACCCACCGCCGCGCTGACCCGGCACGGCCCCGAGCGCGACGAGACGGGCGACGTCAGCGTCTCGATCGTCGGTCCCGAGATCGATGTGGGCCCGTACTCGACCCGTTGTGTCACCGAGTCGTTGCAAGAGGAGCTGGACCCGGTTCGGGGTCGGACGGAGCTTGCCCGCGAACTGGG
>CAXBAZ010000068.1:0-10678 GCA_963973395.1 uncultured Acidimicrobiaceae bacterium | reverse complement strand
GGCGAACCACCGCTCGTACTTCGATCCGATGGTCATCTCGATGGTGGTCGCCAAGACGGGTCGCACGGTCAGGTCGTTGGGCAAGAAGGAGGTCTTCGACGTTCCACTCGTCGGCTCGCTGGCCACCGCGATGGGTGGGATCCGCGTCGATCGCGGCACGGGTTCCGACGAGCCGCTGGAGCTCGCGGCCGAGGCGCTCGGTGCCGGCGAGATGGTCGCCGTCATGCCCGAGGGCACGATCCCGCGCGGGCCTGCATTCTTCGATCCGAAGCTCACGGGTCGATGGGGTGCCGCCCGTCTGGCCCGGATGACCGGAGCACCCGTGATCCCCATCGGACTGTGGGGTACCGAGAAGGTGTGGCCACGGTCGTCGCGTGTGCCGAAGGTGTTCAACGTCGCCGACGCCCCCACCGTGCTCGCCACGGTCGGCGATCCGGTCGACCTGAAGGGCAAGAGCCTCGACAAGGACACGAAGCGGATCATGAAGGCGATCTCGGCCCTGCTCCCGCCGGACGCCCACGCGCGGCGTGAGCCGACGCCCGAGGAACTCGCTGCCACGTACCCGCCCGGCTACCGGGGTGATCCCGACCGCGAGTCCGAGCGCCGCCCGGGCACCGACTGACCAGGGCACCCGGGTCGTCGAGAATGACACGAGTGTGTCATCTTCGGCGGCGGATCGCCGCGTGGCGGGCGAGTCACGGGTCGGGATAACGTCGTTGTTCCCTGAATTCCCGCCCATTTGTGACAGCTGGCACCTCCGTCCGGAAGAAAACAGCTGTATGTCGATGTTGTGACGAGAGTAGCGTGGTCCGCTCAGGAGAGTTTGATGGGTACGGCACTGGAATCGGGAGACAGGGGCGCAGCTCGTTTCGTCGCGAGCTGGTGGCGCAGCCGCTACGGCGCCCGCATGCTCGTCGAGATCGCGATCGTCGCCGGGCTGTTGATGATCTACCGGTCGATCCGCACCGTCAACCGGACCGACCTCGGCACGGCGTTCTCGAACGCACGTGACATCATCCGGTTCGAGAGCTGGCTCGGGATGCCGTTCGAGCAGGATCTGCAGCGCTTCCTGCTCGATCACCCGAGCTTGATCAAGGCGCTCAACCACTACTACGTGTGGTTCCACTTCCCGACCGCGATCGCGCTCCTCGTCTGGCTGTACCTGCGCCATTCCGAGGCCTACCGCTCGTTCCGCAACCTGATGGCGTTCTCCACGTTCACCGGGCTGATCATCCACCTGCTGTTCCCGCTCGCCCCGCCGCGCATGATGGACGGGTTCGTCGACACGATGGCGCGGTACGGCCCGGAGATCTACCCCGAGAACCCGCTCGACGGCGCCGCCAACCAGATCGCAGCGATGCCCTCGCTCCACTTCGCGTGGGCGATGATCGCAGCGATCGCCGTCGTGTCGGTGCTGAACTCGCGCTGGCGATGGCTGGTCGTCGTGCACCCGGTGCTCATGACGTTGGCGATCATCGCCACCGCCAACCACTGGTGGATCGACGCCGCTGCGGCTGCGCTGCTGGTGATCGCCGGCATCGCCCTCTGGCGCGTGCTCACCGCCGCGATCGGCGATCGGCAGTGGTCGTGGACCGCCATGCGGTTCCAAGCCGGTGACGGCATCAAGCAGCTCGAAGACCTGGCCAACGCGCCGCGGCCCGAGCCGAGCGCCGAACCCGAGCCCGAGTCCGCCGGCTGCTGACATCGGCACGCCCGGTCGTGACCGCGTGCCGACGTCGACGGGTCAGCTCTGCGTCGACCGCTGACGGATGATGTTCAACGCCGAGCCGGCCTCGAACCAGGCCACCTGCTCGGGGCTGAACGTGTGCACCGCTTCGAAGTCGACCGTCGTGCCGTCGGGCTTCACGATCTGACACCGCACGTTCTCACCGGGGACCGGAGGCAGGCCGAGCACGTTGATGCGGTCGTCCTCGCCGATCTCGTCGTACGTCGCCGGGTCGGCGAACGTGAGCGGCACCATGCCCTGCTTCTTCAGGTTCGTCTCGTGGATGCGGGCGAAGCTGCGGGCGATCGCGACGAGGCCGAGCCGGAACCGGGGTTCCATCGCGGCGTGCTCGCGGCTCGAACCCTCGCCCATGTTCTCGTCGCCGATGACGACCCACGGTTGACCCGCCTCGTGATAGGCCGCGGCGATGTCGGGGAACGTGGCCGTCTCGCCGGTGAGCTGGTTCTTGCCGTAGCCGATGTCGTACCCCTCGAAGGCGTTGACGGCTCCGAGATAGAGGTTGCCGGAGATGTTCTCGAGGTGGCCTCGGTACTTGAGCCACGGTCCGGCCATCGAGATGTGGTCGGTCGTGAACTTGCCCTGTGCCTTCACGAGCACCGGGAGCTCGATGTAGTCGTCGCCGTTCCATGCGGGGAACGGTTCGAGCAACTGCAAGCGGTCGCTGTCGGGACTGACCGCGACCTCGACCGAGCTGCCGTCGTCGGGCGGCGGGGTGAACGTGTCTTCCCCGGCGAGATAGCCGGCGTCCGGGAGCACCTGGCCGACCGGTGCGTCGAGTGAGACCTCGGTGCCGTCGGGGGCGGTGATCGTGTCGGTCGTCGGGTCGAAGTCGAGCCGACCCGCGAGTGCGATCGCCATCACGGTGTCGGGGGACGTGACGAACGCGAGCGTGTTCGCCGAGCCGTCGTTGCGCTTGGGGAAGTTCCGGTTGAACGACGTGACGATCGTGTTGATCTGACCGGTGATCGCCTCGGGGCGGCTCCACTGGCCGATGCACGGCCCGCACGCGTTGGCGAGCACGGTGGCACCGACCGCTTCGAGGTCGGCGAGCAGCCCGTCGCGCTCGATCGTCGCACGCGTCTGTTCGGAGCCCGGTGTGACCAGCAGCGGCACCTTGGCGGTGAGTCCGGCGGCGGCCGCCTGGCGCGCGATCGAGGCCGCGCGTGTGATGTCCTCGTAGGACGAGTTGGTGCACGATCCGATCAACGCGGCGGAGGGGACGAGCGGCCAGTCGTGTTCGCGGGCCTCGGCACCGACACCGGCGGCACCGACCGCGTGGGCGCGGTCGGGGGAGTGTGGTCCGTTGATCAGTGGCTTGAGCTGGTCGAGGTCGATCTCGATCAGCTCGTCGTAGAGTGCGCCCTCGTCGGGTCGGAGGTCGTCGGCGACCCGGTCGGCGGCGTCGGCGATCGCCTCGCGGCCCGTCGCCTTGAGGTACATCGCCATGTTGTGGTCGTAGCCGAACAGCGATGTGGTGGCGCCGATCTCGGCACCCATGTTGCAGATCGTCGCCTTCCCGGTGGCGGAGATCGAGTCGGCGCCGGGGCCGTGGTACTCGACGATCGCGCCGGTGCCTCCCTTGACCGTGAGCTGGCGGGCGACCTCGAGGATCACGTCCTTGGGGCTCGACCAGTCGCTCAGCGTGCCGGTGAGCTTGACACCGATCACCTTCGGCCACCGCACGTTCCACGGGAACCCGGTCATCACGTCGACGGCGTCCGCACCGCCCACGCCGATCGCGACCATGCCGAGACCGCCGGCGTTCGGAGTGTGGCTGTCGGTGCCGATCATCATGCCGCCCGGAAACGCGTAGTTCTCGAGCACGACCTGGTGGATGATGCCGGAGCCAGGCCCCCAGAAGCCGATCGAGTACTTGGCCGACACGCTCTTCAGGAAGTCGTACACCTCCTTGTTGCTGTCGATCGCGACGCCGAGGTCGATCGTGGCGCCGACCTTGGCCTGGATCAGGTGGTCGCAGTGCACCGTCGACGGCACGGCGGCCTCGTCGAGGCCCGCGGTCATGAACTGCAGGAGCGCCATCTGCGCCGTGGCGTCCTGCATCGCGACGCGGTCGGGATGGAAGTCGTTGTAGGTCACGCCGCGCTCGATCGCCTGCCCGGCCGGGTCGACGAGATGGTTGATGAGGATCTTCTCCGCGAGGGTCAGCGGGCGACCCAACCGGTCGCGGCCCAGCTGTGCGTTGGCCGGCAGGTCGGAGTACACGGCCTCGACGAGTTCGATCGGGGTGGTGGCGGTCACAGACATGTAGACAACTATAATACAAGTCTCATGGGATCGGCAAAGTTCGAATGGCTCGGCATCGACCACGTGCAAGTGGCGATCCCCGTCGGCGGCGAGGATGCGGCGCGGGCCTTCTACGTCGACGTCCTCGGCATGGTCGAGGTGCCCAAACCACCCGTGATGGCTGCTCGCGGCGGTGCGTGGTTCCGAGCCGGCCCGATCGAGATCCACGTCGGTGCCGACCCTGACTTCACGCCGGCGCGTACAGCGCATCCGGCACTGCTCGTCGTCGATCTGCACGAGGTGATCGAGCGGGCGCGCCTCGACGCCAGGTGGAGCGACGAGATCGAGGGCAGCGTGCGGTGCCACGTCGACGACCCGTTCGGCAACCGGATCGAACTGATCGAATCCCGTCCCGTCGACGGCGCCTGAGGCGACGATCGTGCGGCACGTCAGATACCAGGAGATCGCCGACGACCTGCGCCGTCGCGTCCGCGCCGCGGCGCCGGGATCGCTGCTGCCCAGCGAGTCCGACCTCTCGCGCGAGTTCTCCGCCAGCCGGGTGACGATCCGCCGCGCGCTCGAGCTCGTGCGGGAGGACGGCTTGATCGCCGCCCGCCAGGGCTTCGGCTGGTTCGTGTCGACCGAGCCCGTGCGTCAGAGCCTCGAACGGCTCGGCACGATCGAGTCACAACTCGAGACGAGCGGTCGGGCGGCGACCAGGCAGGTGCTCGACTTCTCGTTCGAGTCACCCCCGGCACACGTTCGCAAGTTGCTCGGCGCGTCGAAGGTGCTGCGGGTGAAGCGCGTCAACCTGGCCGACAGCGAACCCTTCGCCGTCGTCACGGTCTGGTGCCCGGCCGCGATCGGCCAGAAGCTCTCGATGGACGACGTCGAGCAACGCCCGTTCTACGAGTTGATCGACGTCGAGCTCCGGGGCGCGACGCAGACGATCGGCGCCGACTCCGCCGACGCCGAACTCGCGCGCCTGCTCGCCGTGCCGGTCGGCGCCCCGCTCCTCAAGTGTCAGCGGGTCACCACCGACCTCCACGGCAAACCGGTGCTCGTCAGCGAGCACTACTTCCCGGCGCACCGCACCGAGTTCGTCGTCGACCTCCCCCACGACGAACCGTCGATCACCCCCGCCGGCCTGCGCCTCGTCGAGTAGCGCTGTGGACTCACACGGTTCGCTGGATCAGACCGTTGCCGAGCATCTCGGCGACGAGCGCATCGAGCGCATCGACCGTGGTAGCGATCGCCCCGGTGGCGAGCGACCCGTCCGGCAGATGGATGATGACGGGCCCGCTGCCCGATCTCGTTCGGCGCAGCAAGATCGTTCCGTCACCGTATCTCGTGAGCACGTCGAGTGGCGCCGCATCGAATGCCGCTTCCAGGCGGTCGGTGGTCGTGCTGTCGCAGGTGCGCGTGCGACCGAACTTCACGGCGCCGTTCCGGAACGTGCAACTCGGGAGGTCGACCGCGGGCCTCAGATCGGTGAACTCGACCAGGGTGATTCCGATGCTCTCCGGGTCGGTGTCCTTGCTGGCGCGGAAGCGATGGCCCCGATCCGTGGTGCCGTCGACGTGGATCCACATGCCGTTCAATCGGCCACGGTTGCGGGTTGCCGACCACCCGCGACCGCGAACTGCGTCGTCCTGGGCCTGGGAGGCGGCCCGGTGACCGCGCCTGCGAGCGACCGCACCGACGATCACCACTGCCGCGATCACCGCCGACCAGACGAGGGGTGCGACATCCACCTCAGTCACCGAGCGCCTCGCCCGAGGTCACCACGTGTTCCAGTGCGTGAGTTCTGCTGCCGGGAGTCGACTGGCCGGCTTGAAGTCGGTGCCCTGGGTGTACGCGATCGGGAACAACCCTGCCTGGCTGTACCGGTCGTGCGGGATTCCGAGCAACTCGGCGGCCTTGGCGTCGCCACCGTTGCCCAGGTGCAGGGTCGTCCAGGCCGAGCCGAGGCCTCGCTCTCGCAACGCCAGCATGAAGCTCCACACGGCCGGAAGCAGCGAACCCCAGTACCCGGCACTGCCTGCCGCGCCGTCGGCCGGTGTGCCCTCGAGGCAGGGGATCAGCAGGATCGGGGCGCGATGGAAGTTGTCGGCCAGATAGTTCGCCGAGTCGACCACCTTGTCGGCCCGTCCGGCGCGCGGGTCGTCGGCGGCGTACTCGGGGCGTGGCACCTGCCGGTACAGCGCGAAGTTGTCGCGATAGATGTCGCGCAGCGCGATCTTCTTGTCGTCGTCGGTGACGAACATCCACTGCCAACCCTGGCGGTTCGAACCGGTGGGTGCCTGGAGCGCCAGTTCGAGACACTCCATGACGGTCTCGCGCTCGACCGGACGGTCGAAGTCGAGCCGCTTGCGGACCGAGCGGGTGGTGGCGAGGACTTCGTCGGCTGACAGGTTGAGACGCATTCGGCGATTGTGACAGCTCGCCGTGACAGCGGTCGGGTTCGAGCCGGCCGTCGTCGCGCTCGTGCACGCTGCGTCGGTGCGGCGGGCGACCTGCGACAATCGAGCCATGTCCGAACGTGTCACCGTGACCATCGCCGACGGCATCGCCGACGTGCGCTTCAACCGTGCCGACAAGCGCAACGCACTCGACGGTGAACAGTTCGCCGCGATCGAGGCGGCCGGTGAGTCGCTCAAGTCGGCCGAGGGAGTCCGCGTCGTCGTGCTCTCCGGGGAGGGCGAGTCGTTCTGCGCCGGACTCGACTTCTCAATGTTCTCCGGAATGGCCTCCTCGGCGACCGACGGCGGTGACCGCCGCACCGACGGCGATCCCGGAGAACTGCCCGAGGGACGCATCACCCACCGGGGGCAGCAGATCTGCTGGGTCTGGCAGGAGCTGCCGGTGCCGGTGATCGCGGCGGTGCACGGGCATGCGCTCGGCGGTGGCTTCCAGATCGCGATGGGTGCCGACATCCGCATCGCCCATCCCGACACGCAGTGGTCGGTCCGCGAGGTGCACTGGGGACTCGTACCCGACATGACCGGAACGTTCATGCTCAGCCGGCTGGTTCGATCCGACATCGCCCGCGAACTGACCTACACCGCCCGCATGGTGGGCGGCCGCGAGGCGTTCGAGCTCGGGCTCTGCACCCGGCTCAGCGATCAGCCCTACGACGACGCGATCGAGCTCGCCCGCACGATCGCCGCCCGGAGCCCTGGTGCGGTCCGGGGTTCCAAGGCGCTCTTCAACCACATGTTCACCGAGGGTGCCGCCGACCAGTTCGCGCTCGAACGGCAGCTGATCGGCGAACAGATCGGCACACCGAACCAGGTCGAGGCGATCATGTCCAACATGGAGCAACGTCCGGCCGACTTCGTCGATTGACGCCGGACGGGTCCTCGGGGGTCAGACGCAGAGGCCGTCGCCCGTGACCCCGCGCGCGCACGTTCCCCAACTGAACGCGTCGACGACGCCGGTGTTCCGCTCGGAGAGATCCGTCCAGACGGCCCACGTCCGGAACCGGCCCGCGTCGTCGAGCAGCGGGATCTCGACGACGACGAGCTCGACCGTCCCGAACCGGATCGGGCCCGAACGCCGCACCGACGCCGGCGCCTCGGCATCCGGGTCGACCAGCTCGTCCACGACGATCGACGCGATCTCGTCGGGATCGGTCGTGTCACCGATCCACGTCTCGACGTCCGGTGCCGCGTCGGTCAGGTCGACGATCTGCAGTGCCGAGTCGCCGATCACGCCGGGGGAGGGGATCGGCAACAGCGCCTCGAACAGCTCGAACTCGACGTCGAACAGTGCACACCGGTCGACGCCGTCCGGCCAATCGGCACAGTCGATCGATGTCCCGAAACCGCCGATCGGGTTCCATCCCTCGTCACCCGCGCCCACGAGGATGCCACCGCCGTCGGGCGCGAGGTCGGGCCCGAAGAGCGAGCTGCCGTGACCCACGAACGCCTCGTCGCCGGCGCAGATCACGTCGGTGACGGCATGGGCGCCGGGGTCGACCGCGGCGAGGATCGTCGCCAGCGGTGTCGAACAGCCGTTGGCGGCCGCCGTCCAACCGGCCGGCGCCACCGTGACGGCCGCCGTGCCCGCCTCCGGACCGAGCTCCACGATGAGGGGCTCGAGTGAGCGGTCGGCGACGAATGTCACCGCCGCGCCCGGCTCGCCGCACCACGACGTGAGATCGTCGCCGGGACCGACGACGCCGACACACCGCATCCCGTCGACGACACCGTCGTAGACCGCGACGTCGTCAGCGGACGCGGCCAGTTCGAGCGTCAACTGCTGCCCGGTCTCCAGCGCCACCGTCCAGCTGGATGCGCCGGGGTCGGGCAGGGCGAAGGCCGGCGGCGCCGTCGTCGGCGGGGTGGTGGTCGACGTCGTCGTCGTGCTCGTGCTCGTGCTGGTCGTGCTCGTGGTGGTCGACGTGGTCGTGCTGGTGCTCGTAGAGGTCGCGCCGGTCGTCGCCGGTACCGACGTGTCGGGGGTCGTCGACGTCCCGACCGCCGGCGGCACCGTGACCGGTGCCGATTCGATGTCGTCGCCGCCTCGGTTCGCGAGCCACACGATCAGACCGACGACGAGCACGACGGCCGCGACCGCTGTCAACGCGATCAATGCCGGCGCCGGGCCCCTTCGGTCGGCAGCGCCTTCGGTCGGGTCGATCATCGGGGCAGCGTCCGAGCCGGCCCCGGGCGGACGCCGGCCGACGTCACCGGATCCGTCGCGCGGCGCTTCGCCGGACCCGTCGGCCGTCCGGTCACGATCACCGTCACCGGGTCCGTCGCCGACACCATCGACATCTTCCATCTCGGCCTCCCGTGGCGCAGCCTAGGGGCGTCGCGACCGCCGTCGATCGCGGCCGGCGAACGAACTTTCCGATCCGGCGGTGTGTGGCGTAGGCTTGGAGTTCCTTCGGGCCAACGTCGTCCCGACTCCTGCAAGCCAACCCCCGACTTACGTGGAGTGTGATGTTGACGACTCCTGGCCCCACGGGCCTCTACGACCCGCGGTTCGAACACGACAGCTGCGGCGTGTCCTTCGTCGCGAACATGAAGGGTGAGCGTTCGAACGAACTCGTCCGGACGGGGCTGCTCGCGCTCACGAACCTCGAGCACCGCGGTGCCACCGGGGCCGAGCCCGACACCGGCGACGGTGCCGGGATCCTGATCCAGATCCCCGACGAGCTCCTGCGCGCCTCGGTCGACTTCGATCTGCCCGAGGCCGGCGCCTACGCCGCCGGCATCACGTTCCTGCCCACCGACGGCGTCGTGCGTGACAAGGTCATGGCCCGGGTCGAGGCGATCATGCGCGAGGAGGGTCTCACCGTCCACGGTTGGCGCGACCTGCCGATCAACCCCGACTGCCTCGGCAAGACCGCACGGGCTGCGATGCCCAGCTTTCGCCAGCTGTTCGTCTCGTCGCCCGACGGCGAGTCGGGCGTTGCGCTCGACCGGCGTACGTACGTGGCCCGCAAGCGCGCCGAGCACGAGCACAAGAGCGGCCAGGAGGAGATGTACTTCGCCTCCCTGTCGGCGCGCACGATCGTCTACAAGGGGATGTTGACGACGCCACAGCTCGGCCAGTTCTTCGGCGACCTGACCGATCCCCGCATCGAGAGTGCCCTCCTGCTGGTGCACTCACGGTTCTCGACCAACACGTTCCCGTCCTGGCCGCTCGCCCACCCGTATCGCTACGTGGCCCACAACGGCGAGATCAACACCGTGCAGGGCAACGAGAACTGGATGCGAGCCCGCGAGGCGATGGCGGCGAGCGACCACCTGCCCGGGCTCGACCAGGCGTTCCCGATCTGTACCCCTGGCGCATCCGACACGGCCCGGTTCGACGAAGCGCTCGAGCTCCTGCACCTCGGCGGGCGTCCGCTGCACCATGCCGTGTTGATGATGATCCCCGAGGCGTGGGAGAACAACGACGACATGGACGCCGACCGGCGTGCGTTCTACCGGTTCCACGCCAGCGTGATGGAGCCGTGGGACGGCCCGGCGAGCGTCACGTTCACCGACGGTGAGGTCATCGGCGCCGTCCTCGACCGCAATGGCCTGCGCCCGAGCCGGTACTGGGTGACCGACGACGATCTCGTGGTGATGGCGTCCGAGGTCGGGGTGATCGACATCGACCCGGCCAAGGTGGTCAGCAAGGGGCGGTTGCAGCCCGGCAAGATGTTCCTGATCGACACGCGTGAGGGCCGCATCGTCGACGACGAGGAGATCAAGAAGCAGCTCGCCCTCGAGCATCCGTACCAGCGGTGGCTCGCCGACGGCATGGTCGAACTGGTCGACCTGCCCGCCCGAGAGCACATCGTGTTCAGCCCCGACAGTGTGCTGCGGCGGCAGCAGATGTTCGGCTACACGCACGAAGAACTCAAGCTGATCATCGCCCCGACCGCGCGCGACGGCAAGGAGCCGTTGGGCTCGATGGGCACCGACACGCCGATCGCGGTCCTGTCCGAGCGCCCCCGTCTGCTGTTCGACTACTTCGCCCAGCTGTTCGCGCAGGTGACGAACCCGCCGCTCGACGCGATCCGCGAAGAGGTCGTCACCTCCGTGGCATCGTCGATCGGCCCCGAGGCCAACGTGCTGGCGCCCGGCCCGGAGAGCTGCCGCCAACTGGCGTTGCCGTTCCCGATCATCGACAACGACGAGCTGGCCAAGATCATCCACGCCAACGCCGGCGGACGATAGGAGCCCT
>CAXBAZ010000067.1:0-10726 GCA_963973395.1 uncultured Acidimicrobiaceae bacterium | reverse complement strand
CCGGCCGGCCCCGTCACGGGGCCGGTCGGTCCGCGTGCGGACCGGTGCGGTCGTGGTCGTGCTCGTGCTGGTGCGTCGTGTGGTGTGCGATCAGGTCGGGGCCGTGCGACGCTCGGTGGTCGTGGTCGTGGTCGTGGTCGTGGTCGTGGTCGTGGGCGTGGCCGTGATCGTCCACGACGATCGTGGTGCCGTCGTCACGGATCAGACGTCCGCCGAACGCCTCGGCCAGCAGTGTGGGCACGAGGACGTCGTCCGGGGTGCCGTCGGCCAGCACACAGCCGGCCATCAGCATCACCCGATCGGCTCGTCGGGCCTCGGCCAGGTGGTGGGTGGAGAACACGACGACGCCGCCGGCTGCCGCGTGCTGCTCGATGACGTGCAGGATGCGGAGTTGGCTGGGCAGGTCGAGGCCGGTGATCGGTTCGTCGAGCAGCAACAGATCGGGATGTGATGCGACGGCACGGGCGACCAGCACCCGCTGCTGCTGCCCGCCCGACAGGTCGCCGAACGCGTGCCGGCGCAAGTGGCCGACCTCGAGCAGTTCGGCGGCGGCGTCGATGCCTGCGCGATCATCGGCGCGGAGCCGACCGAGCAGCCCTCGGTTGGGGAACCGCCCCATCCGCAGGACCTCTTCCACCGACAGCGGCATCCAACGGTGACGATCGTGGTGCTGGGTCACCATCGACAGCGTGCCCTCGACACCGAGGTGACCGTCCTCGGGGCGGACCAGACCGGCCAACAGCGACAGGAGCGTGGTCTTCCCACTGCCGTTGGAGCCAACGAGCGCGACCGACGTGCCGGCATGCAGCTCGAACGAGGTCGGCGCGAGCGCCACGGTCGAGCCGTAGTGGACGCACACGTCGCGGGCGACGACGGAGATCGGAGTGCCGTCGCCGCGACGGGTCGGAGTGCGGGAACGTGTCGGGTCGGTGGTTGTCATGAGAACAGTTCTCACTCTAGCATGCGAGAATGATTCTCAATCGCTTCGGTCTGGCTGCCGTGCTGGCAGCCTGCACACTCGCCGCCTGCTCCGACGGATCCGAGGATCCCGCCGCCGCCGGTCCACCGGCCGACGTCCCCGTCGTCGTGGCCACCACGAGCATCTGGGCCGACATCGCGTCGCAGGTACTGTGCGGTGAGCAGGTCGACGCGGTGATCCCGGTCGGGGCGGATCCGCACACGTTCGAGCCGTCTCTGCGCGATCGCGAACGTCTCGACGGCGCCGACCTCGTGGTGGCGAACGGCGGCGGGCTCGAAGGCAGCTTGTCCGATCTGCTCGACACGGTCGTCGCCGAGGGTGTCAACGTCGTCGAGATGACCCCCCACATCGACGTCATCGCCGCCGACGACGACCACGTCGATCACGACGAAACGGACCACGACGACGAGGACCACGACGAGACGGATCACGACGAAGCGGATCACGACGACGAGGGCCACGGCGAAGCGGATCACGACGACGAGGGCCATGTCGACGAGAGCCACGACGAAACGGACCATGTCGACGAGGGCCACGGCGAAGCGGATCACGACGAGCACGGACACGGCATCGCCGCCGACCCGCACGTGTGGCAGGATCCGTCGCGGCTGGCCGGTGCGCTCGATGTGATCGCATCGGCGGGCACCGCGATCGGTCTCGACGACTGCAACGAGGAGTTCGCTGCCGAACTGTCCGACCTCGACGCCGAGATCACCACGTTGCTGGCGGACATCCCACCGGAGCGACGGATCCTCGTGACCAGCCACGACTCGCTCGCCTACTTCGCCGACCGGTACGACCTCGAGGTCGTCGGCACGGTGATCCCCTCGACCAACACCATGGCGCAGACGAACGCCGCCGATCTCGGCGACCTCGCCGACCTGATCGAGGAACGGGGCGTGCCGGCGATCTTCACCGAGCGGTTGGAGTCGACGGCGGACGCCGACGCCCTCGCCGACCGACTCGGTGTCACGATCGTGCCGCTCGTGACCGACGCACTCACCGACGACCCCGGAACCGACACCTACGTGGAGATGATGCGTTCGAACGCCACCGAGGTCGCACAGGCGTTGACACCGTGAGCATCGACACCGTCAGCATCGACACCGTCAGCATCGACACCGTGACCATCGACACCGTGAGCATCGACACCGTGAGCATCGACACCGTCAGCATCGACACCGTGCCCCGAGCGTGATTCGGGCATGATGAGTCGACGATGAGGTGGTTGACCGATCCGATCGACTGGTGGATCACCCCGTTCGGTGACAATCCGTTCCTTCGAGACGCGTTGTGGGCGGCGCTGCTGACGGTGCTGTGCACCAGTGTGATCGGCACGTGGGTCGTCCTGCGCGGGTTGAGCTTCCTGGGCGACGCGCTCGCCCACGGGGTCCTCCCGGGGATCGCGATCGCCTTCGTGATGGGTGCCGACACCACGATCGGGGCGCTCGTCGCCGCGCTCGCCATGGTGGGCGGCGTCCAGTTGATCCGGAATGCCTCGCCCCTCCCCGACGACGCCTCGATCGGGGTGTTGTTCGTCGGGTTCCTGGCGCTCGCGGTGGTCGTCATGTCGGCCCAGGCAGGCCGCGGCGCCGGCGACCTGACCCGGTTCCTGTTCGGCTCGATCAACGCGGTCGACGACACCGACATCCGTACGCTGCTCGTGGTCGCCGGCATCACGGTGGCCGGGGTCGTCGTCCTCCATCGGGCGCTGCTGGTGAGCACGTTCGACGTCACCCAGGCACGCTTGATCGGGTTCCGTCCCCAGCTCACCCACTTCGCGCTGCTCGTCCTCCTGGCCCTGGCGATCGTGGCGTCGTTCGAAACGGTCGGCAGCCTGCTCGTGTTCGCGTTCCTGATCGCCCCACCGGCCACCGCGTCGCTGATGGTGTCGAGGGTGCCGGTCATGATGGCCGTCGCCGTCGCGATCGGCAGCGCGTCGGCCGTGCTCGGCCTGCTGATCAGCTACCACCACGCGACGGCGACCGGCGCCACGATGGCCCTCGTCACCGTGATCGCGTTCGTCGTCGGTTTGGCGGGCCGCCGACTCGCCGACCTCCGCGCGGGCTGATCACACGGTTCGGAGCACCAGCAGGAACTGACCGCCGCCGGGTTCGACGTCGGCCGCGACCTCGAGGTCGGGCTCGAGCCGCGACACCCGGTCGACCAACCAGTCGGCCGCCTCGCGGGCGTCGCGCTCGTCGGGGCAGCGCGCCATCACCTCACGTCCGCCCGTGCGCGACAACCGTGCGACGCTCGTGAGGATCACCGCCGGATCGACGACGAACAGGTGCTCCGCCCACGGCACGACGGGTCTGACCTTGCCCTTGCCCGTGTTGCAGGCGCGATGGGCCAGCCGTTCGACCGGCGTGCCGGACGGCTTCTTCCCGGACGACTTCTTGTTGGCACGCCGATCGGTGATCAGACTGTCGATGCTCGGTCCGCGGCCGTCGTTGACCGACATGTCGGGATCGACCGCCTCGTCGCACAGCCAGCACCTCCAACCGTCCCGCTCGCCGATCACGTCCATCCGTCCCATCGCGGCACCGTAGCCGCAGCACGGGGACTCCGATCGTCGGGGATTCGACGTCCGGGCTTCAATCGTGCGGGCACGGGGTTACTCTCGGTGCCATGGCTGACTCCCGGCTCGCTGGCACCCAGATCGCCGATTCGGTGGTCGACCTGATCGGTGGCACCCCGCTCGTGCGGATGAAGCGGATGATGGAGGTCGAGCAGCTCCCAGCGGTGCTCGCGATGAAGATGGAGACCACCAACCCCGGTGGATCGTCGAAGGATCGCCCGGCGCTCGAGATGATCCTGGCCGCCGAGGCGAGCGGTGAGCTGAAGCCGGGTGGCACGATCGTCGAGCCCACCAGCGGCAACACCGGCGTCGGACTCGCGATCGTCGCCGCCCAGCGTGGCTACGAGTGCGTGTTCGTGATGACCGACAAGGTCGCCCCCGAGAAGATCTCGCTGCTGAAGGCGTACGGCGCCGAGGTGGTCGTGTGCCCGGTCGCCGTGGCTCCCGACGACCCGCGCAGCTACTACAGCGTCGCCGAACGGCTCACCGACGAGCGGCGGGCATTCCGACCCAACCAGTACGCGAACCCGAACAACCCGCTCGCCCACTACAAGACGACGGGCCCGGAACTCTGGGAGCAGACCGCGGGCCGGATCACCCACTTCGTCGCGGGGGCGGGCACGTGCGGCTCGATCACCGGCACGGCCCGCTACCTCAAAGAACAGAACCCGAACGTCAAGATCATCGCCGCCGACCCCGAGGGTTCGGTGTTCTCGGGCGGCTCGGGTCGCCCGTACCTGGTCGAGGGCGTCGGTGAAGACTTCTTCCCGGCCGCCTGGCAGCCAGAGCTGTACGACGAGACGATCGCGATCTCCGACGCCGACAGCTTCCACATGGCCCGGCGGGTCAGCGAGACCGAAGGCATCCTGATCGGCGGCTCCGGGGGGATGGCCGTCGCCGCTGCGATCCAGGTCGCGAGGCGCGCCGGCCCCGACGACATCGTCGTCGTGTTCAACCCCGACTCCGGCCGCGGCTACCTGTCGCGGCTGTTCGACGACGCCTGGATGGCGACGTACGGCTTCACGACCGAGTGCGAGCAGTGCGTCGGGGCCGTCCTCGAGTCGCGGAGCCCGTCGCTCGAGAGCCTGCTCTACGTCAACCCGGACGAAACGGTCCGGGTCGCGATCGAACGGATGCGCGCCAACGGCGTCAGCCAACTCCCGGTGTGCAAGAACACGCCGCCGTTCGCTGCTGCCGAGGTCTCCGGATCGGTCGACGAACTCGAGTTGATGGAAGCGATCGCCGGCAACTCGGGCGTGATGGACGTGCCGGTCGAAGACGTCATGGGTGCCCACCTGCCCACGATCGGCGTCGGTCAGAAGCTCGAGCGGGCGCTCGAGATGCTCCACACCGCCCCGGCGCTGCTGGTGCTCTCCGACGGTCGCCCTCTGAGCGTGCTGACCCGCACCGACATCCTGTCCTACTTCGACGCTCGCGCCGACTACTGACACCTGACGCTTGGTGCCTGGCACCAAGCGTCAGGTCGACCAACCGGAGGTCCCATGGGAGAAGAAATCCAGCACACGGGCTGGGCGTTCGAGACGCTCGCCATCCACGCCGGCCAGGAGCCCGACCCGTCCACCGGCGCCGTCGTCACACCGATCTCGCTGTCGACCACGTTCGCCCAGAGCGAGGTCGGCGTCCACCAGGGCTACGAGTACTCGCGCTCGGGCAACCCGACCCGGACCGCCGTCGAGACCCAGATCGCGGCGCTCGAGGGCGCCCGCCACGGGCTCGCGCTCGCGAGCGGGCTCGCCGCCGAGGACAACATCATGCGACTCCTCCGACAGGGCGAGCGGACCCTGCTCGGCAACGACGCGTACGGCGGCACGTTCCGGCTGATCAACAATGTCTGGTCGCCGCTCGGGTTCCCCTGGAGCGCGGTCGACCTCGCGGATCTCGACACCGTGGTGGCCGCGTGGCCCGACGACACGAAGTTGGTGTGGCTCGAGACGCCGACCAACCCGCTCCTCACGTGCTTCGACATCGAGGCGATCTCGACGATCGCGCACGAGCGCGGCGCGCTCGTGGTGGTCGACAACACGTTCGCCACGCCCTACCTCCAGCAGCCGATCACACTCGGGGCCGACATCGTGCTCCACTCCGCGACCAAGTACCTCGGTGGCCACAGTGACGTCGTGGGCGGATTCCTCGCGGTCGACGACGACGATCTCGCCGACCGGCTGCGCTACACCCAGAACGCCGCCGGTGCGGTCCCGTCGCCGTTCGACAGCTACCTCGTGCTCCGCGGCGTGAAGACGTTGGGCGTGCGCATGGATCGGCACTGCGAGAACGCCCGTGCGATCGTCGACCTTCTGGCCTCGCACCCTGCGGTCGAGCGGGTGTTGTACCCCCAACTGCCCGATCATCCCGGTCATGCCGCAGCGGCGAGGCAGATGCGCGACTACGGCGGGATGGTCAGCTTCCTCGTCGCCGGCGGAGAGGAAGCGGCGAAGCGGATCGCGGCCGGTACCGAACTCTTCACCCTGGCCGAGTCACTGGGGGCGGTCGAGAGCCTGATCGAGCATCCCGGCGCCATGACGCACGCCTCGGCGGCGGGCAGCCCGCTCGAGGTGCCGGCCAACCTGGTGCGCCTCTCGGTCGGGATCGAACACGCCGCCGACCTCGTCGCCGACCTCGCCCAGGCCCTCGAACGGGTCTGAACGAACGGACTGAACGACACGGTCTGAACGCAACGGTCTGAACGCAACGGTCTGAACGACACGGTCTGCACGAAATGGTATGAACGCGGACAGCTGGGTACGGTGAACCACATCGACGCGAACCCGACACCCGTCCCCGATCGACCGCTGGTCATCGCCGCCAACCGGCTCCCGGTCGCACTCGACGACGAGGGTGAATGGGTGACCAGCCCCGGCGGGCTGGTCCGCGCCCTGTTGCCGATCGTGCAGGAGAGCCGGGGGGCGTGGGTCGGCTGGACCGGCCGGGCCGACAGCTCGTCCGACGTCATCCACACCGACGGTGTCGAGATGCACCCGCTGCCGATCTCGGCCGACGAGATGAACCGCTACTACGAGGGGTTCGCCAACGACACGCTCTGGCCGCTGTACCACGACGCGATCAAGGACTCGAACTTCGACGGCGACGACTGGAACGCGTACGTGGCGGTCAACGAACGGTTCGCGATCCGACTCGCCAACATCGCGCCGCCGAACGCCCTCGTGTGGATCCACGACTACCACCTCCAGCTCGTACCGGCGATGCTGCGAGCCCAGCGGTCCGACGTCCGCATCGGCTGGTTCAACCACATCCCGTTCCCACCCCTCGAGCTGTTCCAGCGCCTGCCGTGGCGAACGGAGATCATCAAGGGGCTGCTCGGCGCCGACGTGCTCGGCTTCCAGCGCGAACGTGGCGCTCGCAACTTCATCGCTGCCGCACACCAGCTGGTCGGGGCGACCGAGGTCGACGACGACCTCGTCAATTTCGACGGACGCAACGTGTTCGTGAGCAACTTCCCGATCTCGATCGACGTCGACGACTTCGAACTGCTCGCCAGCGGCCGCGCCACGCGGCAGCGCACGGCGCAGATCCGCACGCGGCTCGGCGATCCCGAGGTGATCCTGCTCGGCGTCGACCGCCTCGACTACACGAAGGGCATCGGCGCCCGACTACGCACGTTCGGTCGGCTGCTCGACAGCGGACGCCTCGATCCCGAGCGGCACGTGCTCGTCCAGATCGCCACCCCGACACGACAAGGGGTCGAGCTCTACCAGGAGGAACGTCGCGAAATCGAACAGATCGTCGGCGAGATCAACGGCCTCCATGCCCGCCTCGGGTTCCCGGTCATCCACTACCTGCACCAGATGCTGCCGCTCGACGAACTCATCCCGCTGTACCGGGCCGGCGACGTGATGCTCGTCACGCCGTTCCGCGACGGGATGAACCTCGTCGCCAAGGAGTACGTGGCCGCCCACGTCGACGGCGACGGTGTGCTCGTGCTCTCCGAGTTCACCGGGGCCGCCGACGAATTGAGTGACGCATTGCTCGTCAATCCGCACGACGAGCACGCATTCGAGGACGTGATCGTACGCGCGGTCGAGATGCACCGCCACGAACGACGTCCGCGCATGGATGCGATGCGCAAGGCGATCGAGTCGGCCAACGTCGGCATGTGGGCTCGCTCGTTCATGGAGGTCCTCGACACGTGAGCGGTCCGCCCCGTACTCCCCGTGACGTCACGTCCGACGAGCTCGCACAACTGATCCGTCCCCATCTGGCGAGCGGCCTGCTCGCGTTCGACGTCGACGGCGTATTGGCTCCCCTCGTCGGTCACGCCGATGACTCGCGGCTCTCGCCCGACGTGCACGACCTGCTCTCGTCACTCGCGGCCCGCACGACCGTCGGCATCGTGTCCGGCCGTGCGCTCGAGAGCCTCGAGCGATTGTTCGACTTCCCGGCCGAACTCCACGTGATCGGCAGCCACGGGCTGGAGGAGCGGGGCGCGGGCGCGGCACCGCTCGACGCCGACGAGCAGTACACGTTCGAACAGCTCGAGATCATCGCGACGCGGGGCGCCGAGGCGGCGGGCGACGGCGCGTGGCTCGAGTACAAGCCGGCCAGCGTCGTCCTGCACACCCGCGAGGCCGACGACGACCGCGCCGGTCCCGCCGTCGACGCGGTCACGAACCTCGCCCGCATGATCGACGGCGCCCAGGTCACCCCCGGCAGCGGGGTGGTCGAACTGCTGGCCCGCACCGCCAGCAAGGGCGAGGCGCTGCTGGCGCTGGCCGCCCGCGAGGGCCGCACACCGATCGTGTACCTCGGCGACGACGTCACCGACGAAGATGCGTTCGCGGTCATGGGCGATGCCGACGTCCCGGTCCGGGTCGGCCCGGGCGAGTCGGCGGCCCGCTACCGGCTCGTCGACCCACCGGCGGTCGTCGAGCTGCTCCGGGCGCTCACCTGACGGTTGGTGCCAGGGCGCTCCCGTGATGATTGGTCGCAGTTCGCCTGTCGGCTCACGCTCCAGGCACCAAACGTCAAGGCACCAAACGTCACGGTCGTCAGAACAGTGTCGGCTGTTCGGGGCGGAACACGCGCGGGCAGGCGGTCCACGGCACGTAGTTGTCCATGAACACCCAGGTCCGACGATGGATCGCCGACGGGCCGTACCCCTGCAGCGCCGACTTGTGGACCGGGCACGGGTATCCCTTGTTGGTGTCGAACGACCAGTGCGGGTAGCTCTCGGCGAGCTCCCGCATCTCACGATCGCGGACGACCTTTGCGAGAATGCTCGCCGCCGCGACGCTCAGACAGTGGAGATCCGCCTTGACGCGCATCTCGACGCTCGCCACGGTCGGCGATACGAAGTTCCACTTGCCGTCACTCACCGCCACGTCCGGGGTGACACCCAGGCCCTCGACCGCACGGCGACAGGCCAGGCGCTGGGCGGCGGCCATGCCGAGATCGTCGCACTCCTCCTGCGACGCCGACCCCACCGACCAGGCCTCGTACCAGTCGGCGATGCGCTCGAACAGTCGTTCACGTTCCCGTTCGGTCAACAGCTTCGAGTCGCGGACTCCGAGCACGCGTCGCTCGCGCGGCAGGATCGCAGCGCCGACGACGAGGGGGCCGGCCCACGCGCCGCGACCGACCTCGTCGATGCCGACGACCGTCTCGTGGCCGAGCGCCCACATCTCCTGCTCGATCCTGCGGGTGGGTGCCCGACCCGGTGCCATCGATGGTGACGCTACCCGCTCGATCGACCGACCGGGTCGCCGGTCGGCGTGCGTCTCGGGCGCCGCTCGACGACGACACTCTGCAGCGCTCGGCCCCGCCGACCCCTCGGCGGGCTCGGCAGAACCACGTCAGCTGAACGAACCGGGTTCGTCGAGGGGGTCGATCGGCGCGGCAGCCGAGTCGGTCGCGATCGGGCGGGCGCCCGGGGGGACCGGCCAGAGCGTCTCGCCCTTCCTCTCCGACGAGCACCAGTCGGGCGCGACGGCCGGCGCCGACAGTTCGATCTGCTCGCCGGTCTGTTCCCAGAGTACCGCCGGTCGCTCGCCGTGCCACCGGATCGCGTACGACACGGCGGAGCCCGCCATCGTCGGGACGCCGTAGACGTCGACCGACCGGCCCAACCAGTCACTCGGCATCCCCAACGGCAACAGTGCTCCGGCACGGGCCAGTCTCGTTTCGAGCCAGGCGATCGAGCGGACGCCGCCGGGCGGGTCGGCCGGCGCAGAGGCCGGCACCCGTCGGGCGACGATACGTTCGAGGTCGCGACGGGCACGACGTTCGCCTGCCACGGCCAGCAACCGGTCCGCTGCGGCGAGCCCGACATCCGCGTGCCACCCGGTGACGGGTCCGAGCGCCTCGACCGCATCGACGAGCTCGGGCATCCAGTGATCGGGTGGCTCGCCCATCCGGACCAGCTCACCGAGCGCGAGCGCGAACCCGGCGGGGTCGTCGACCGCCCGAGGGACCGCGCCGAGCGCGATCTCACAACGCTCCGCGGTGATCGCCTCGGCGAGCATCGAACCACGGTCACCGTCCGGCAGTACGAACCGGCTCGCACGCTCGGTCAACGACAGCCAGCCTCGGACGACCTGGGTCATCGTCGAGACGCCGGCCGGGACCGGTCCCGAGCGTTGGGGACCGTGCACGAGGGCGATCCGAGCCGTCGCCTCGTGACCGAGCGGCATGACGAACGCGTCGTCCGGCAGATCGATCCCCTCGATCGGTACGTCGGCGACGGGTCGGTCGGTCAGTACGTCGCTCCGGTCGAACGCCACGGCCACGGCCATGGGCGACTCGTTCTCGAACTCGACGATCGTCAGACCACCCGAGTCGGCGACGCTGAAGATGCGCTGCACGACGTCTCCTCTGGGCACGCGCAATCGGGTCTCGGTCACCGCCGTCCCGTCGACGCGACGTTGCCGCACCGACGTCTCGTCGGCGGCGACGTGCCACCGATCGTCGGCGGCGACGAACCAGTTGAGGTCGGCGGCATCGTCCCACGGCTGGATCGAACCCCGGTCGGTGATCGAGGCGCGCCAGGGTCGGCCGGTCACTCCGGTCGTGATCACGACGCGCTACTCGAGTTCGCTCTTGGACGTCCGCGACATGAGCGCCGTGAGCGCCTCGCGCGCGCTGCGGCCCTCGTGACACACGGCGACGACCTGCTCGGTGATCGGCATCTCGAC
>CAXBAZ010000066.1:0-10748 GCA_963973395.1 uncultured Acidimicrobiaceae bacterium | reverse complement strand
CGGCTCCCGTGATCGGCGACTCGGTCCATCCCGCCACCGTGCACGCGCACGATTCGAACGCGTGGGCGACCTCGTCGCGCACCCGCGCCCAGACCTCGGGATCGGTGATCACGCCGCGCCCCTTGCCGACTTCGGAGCGTCCGGCCTCGAACTGTGGTTTCACCAAGAGCACCATGTCGGACCCAGGCTTGCACACCGACACCAACGGTGAGACGACCAGGCGGAGGGAGATGAACGAGAGGTCGCCGACGACGATGTCGACGGGGCCGCCGATGCCGTCGACATCGAGGTGGCGGACGTTCGTGCGCTCCAGGTTCGTGACACGATCGTCGGCACGCAGTCGTTCGTGGAGTTGCCCGTGGCCGACGTCGACGGCGACGACGTGACCGGCGCCCCGTTGCAGCAGGCAGTCGGTGAAGCCGCCCGTGGAGGCGCCGGCGTCGAGCGCCCGACGGCCGCCGACGTCGATCGAGAACGCGTCGAGCGCATGGTCGAGCTTGTAGGCCCCGCGCCCGACGAAACGCGACGGTGGCCCGACGACGAGCAGCTGGTCGCCGGGCGCCACCTGGCGAGACGGCTTGTCGGCGATCGCCCCGTTGACCGTGACCCGGTTCGCGTCGATCAACTGTTGGGCTTCGGTACGGCTCGCGACCAGACCTCGTCGCACGAGGTCGGCGTCGAGACGGCGACGGCTCAACGCCTCAGCGCTTGCGGGTGGTGCTGACCTTGCGCACGCCGGAGGAACCGACGGCCTTCTTGGCCGGAGCCTTCTTCGCCGCGGTCTTCTTGGCCGGAGCCTTCTTCGCCGCGGTCTTCTTCGCTGGGGCCTTCTTCGCCGCGGTCTTCTTCGTTGCGGCCTTCTTCGCCGCGGCCTTCTTCTTGGCCGGCGCCTTCTTGGCCGGGGCCTTCTTCGCGGCGGTCGTCGACGAGGAGGAGGAGGACGACGACGTCGCCGACTTCACCTGGTTGGCGAGCGACTCGATGCGCTCTTCCAACTCCTCGAACCGCGCCTTCGCGGCGGCGACCTGCTTGGAGACCTCGTCCTCGACCATCGCGTTGAGCTTCTCGGAGGTCTCCTTGCCGCGCTCGACCAGCTGGTGCACCGTCTTCTCGGCGTCCTTGCGGCGGATCTCGCCGGACTTGACCAGCGACTTCACGATCGACTCGGCCTGCTGCTTGGAGACCTCGGTGAACTGCACGCCGGCATCGAGAAACTTCTGGACGGGTGACTTGGCCATACGATCAGCTTACCCCTCCGTGTACGACGGTGGTCTCAGGTGCCGAGCAGCGCCGTCACGACCGCATCGAGATCGAACTCGTCGATGTCGGCGACGCCACCGGCCGGGGCGCCCGGCCCGGTCACGCCGGACCTGACCAGCGCGAACGAACAGCCGAGCACGTCGGCGAACAGGCCGTCGGTCGCCCACCGGTCGCCCACCATGAGTGCCTTGTCGCCGGCGAAGCCGGGTCCGCAGCGCACCGCCACCAGCTCGCCCATCGGCGCGTGTGGTTTACCGGCGATGACCGGCGCCGACCCGGCTGCGGTCGCCACCGCCGACACGATCGCACCCGCGCCCGGCGTCAACCCGACGGGCGTCGGGAACGTCGCATCGTCGTTCGTCGCCACGAACCGGGCACCGGCACGGATGGCGCGACTCGCGGCGTCGATCATGGCGTAGTCGACGTCCCGCGTCAGACCCACGACGACCGCGGCAGGTGCGGGCCCGTCGTCGACGCACGGCTCGACCACGACGGCACCGCGCGCGACGACGGCTTCACGCACGCCGGGCCCGCCACACACCATGGCCCGTTCGCCACGTGTGATCAGACTCGCCGCCGCCTGCGCACTCGTGACGACGTCGCCGACCGCGGGAATACCGATCGTCGCCAGCGCCTGCTCCTGCTCGGCGACGACCGACACCGAGTTGTTCGTGACGAACACGACCCTGCGGCCGGAATCACGGAGGCGGGCCACCGCTTCCGGTGCCCCCGGGATCGCCTCGCGGGCGAGCCACACCACGCCCTCGAGATCGCACAGCACGAACTCGATGCGGTCGAACACGTCTCGGTCGCGGGCCCCGGCGTCGCTCATCGTGGTCGTTTGTACCAGGTCGGCGCGTCTGACACGCTGTGCGCGTGCCTCGATTCGAACCGTTCCCCGCCCTGCGCTACGCCGCCGCCGATCGACTCGACGAGGTCACTGCGCCGCCGTACGACGTTCTGTCCGACGCCCAGGTCGACGAACTCGCCGATCGCCACCCGCACAACATCGTGCACGTCGACGTGCCGCGCGAGCGGGACGGCGATCGGCGCTACGAGGCGGCGGGCGATCTGCTCAGGAGCTGGATCGCCGACGGAGTCATGGTCCGCGACGACCAGGACTCGTTCACGTTGTACCGGATGGCGTTCGTCGATGCGGCCGGACGCGACCGGGAGATCGTCGGTGTGCTCGGTGCGCTCGAGGTCGTCGACGAGGGTGCCGGAAGGGTGCTCCCCCACGAACGCGTGACCCCGAAGGCGTCGACCGACCGCCTCGATCTCACACGAGCCACCCGCGCGAACATGTCGCCGATCTGGGGATTGTCGCTGGCGACCGACCTCACCCGTCTCCTGGTCGATCCGGGAGACGTGGTCGGATCGGTGACCGCCGACGGGGTCACGCACACCGTCGAGCGGGTCACGGCGCCCGACCGGGTCGCCGCGATCAGCACGATGGTCTGGTCGGACGACGTGCTGATCGCCGACGGCCACCACCGGTACGGCGTCGCCCGTCGCCACCGCGACGACGTGCGGGGCGGGACGAACGACGCCGGAGCGGCCGAGCTCACCCTGGCGTTCGTCAGCGAACTGGTCGCCGACCAACTCAGCGTCGAGGCGATCCATCGTGTGTACCGCGACATCTCGTTCGCCGACCTCGTGGCCGCGCTCGAGGTCGGCTTCGAGATCGCACCGGCCGGCCGGGTCGGGCCGGACACCCTCGCCGAGATGGGAACGCGTGGGTCGCTGTGCCTCGTGGCGCCCGATGGCGACGGCCACTGGCTGACGCCGCGACCCGGCGCATTCGACGACCTGCGCGCGCTCGACGGCGTCTGGCTCGAACACCTGCTCGACGACACCCCCGCGACGGTGTCGTACCAGCACGGCGTGCCCGAACTCCACACGCTGATGGCCACGGACGACACCGTGACGGCGGCGGTGCTGATCCGCCCGGTCGGCGTCGACGAGATCGAGCGCACCGCCCGTGAAGGCCTGCTCATGCCGCCCAAGTCGACGTTCTTCACGCCGAAATTGCTGACCGGACTCGTCGTGCGACCGCTCGACTGACGGTCAGCCGTCGCCGCCGATCGCCTCGAGCACACGACCGATCGCACGTTCGACGGTGCGGACGCGGGTGGCCTTGACGACGTCGGCGGCGACCACCTCGGTGCGGCTCTGCGTGACGCCACCGGCTCGGAAGAATCGGCGCTGGACGTAACCGGTGACGACGACCGAGTCGCCGCTCGCGACCGTGACGACCCGATCGTGGACGGCCACCGGAACCGACACCGCCCGGCCGTCGACCCGCGTCGACAGCTCGAGCTGGGTCACGGTGTCGCCGGCGGGCAGCGTGCGCTCCACCGGGTCGTTGGTGAGGGTGCCGCGCAGCAGCACCACGTTGTTCGTCTCCATGACATGCCCCTCAGGACTCGTTGTTGTGGAGGGAAGCCGGTGCGCGGAGACTACGCGAACGGTGTGACAACCCCGATCGAGCGGTCGCGTCGGTCGGGACGGCCCGGACAGGTGGCGCTGCCGTCAGGCCAGCGTGCCGACGTTGTTCAGCTCGCGGAACGCCTGCTCGAGGCGGGTGACGAACGCCTCCTCGCCGGCGCGGAGCCAGACCCGCGGGTCGTACTGCTTCTTGTTCGGCTTGTCGTCACCCTCGGGGTTGCCGATCTGGCTCTGCAGGTAGCCGTGCTTGTCGGCCTCATAGGCGCGTACGCCGTCCCAGAACGCCCATTGCAGGTCGGTGTCGATGTTCATCTTGACGACGCCGTAGCTGATCGCCTCGGCGATCTCCGCCGCGGTCGACCCAGAGCCGCCGTGGAACACGAAATCGACGGGGAGATCGGCCGTGTCGTACTTGGCCTGGATGTGCTCCTGGGAGTCGCGCAGGATCGACGGCGTGAGCTTGACGTTGCCCGGCTTGTAGACGCCGTGCACGTTGCCGAACGCCGCGGCGACCGTGAACTTGTCGCTGACCTTCATCAGCTCCTCGTACACGTAGGCGACCTCTTCGGGCTTGGAGTAGAGGTCGGACGCGTCGGCCTCGGAGTTGTCGACGCCGTCCTCCTCGCCACCGGTGATCCCGAGCTCCATCTCGAGGGTCATGTCGATCGCCGACATCCGTTCGAGGTACCGCTTGCACGTCTCGACGTTCTCCTCCAGCGGTTCTTCCGACAGATCGAGCATGTGCGAGCTGAACAGCGGCTTGCCGGTCTCGGCGAAGTGCCGCTCGCCCTCGTCGAGCAGGCCGTCGACCCACGGCAGCAGCTTCTTGGCGCAGTGATCGGTGTGGAGGAACGCGCGCGCCGTAGTGCTCTGCCAGCCGGTTGACGTGGTCGGCGCCGGCCAACGAGCCGAGGACGGAGGCCCGGTGCGACTCGACGCCGATGCCCTTGCCGGCGACGAACGCGCCGCCACTGTTGGAGAACTGGATGATCACCGGCGAGTTGAGCCGCGCCGCGGTCTCCATGACCCCGTTCATCGAGTTCGACCCGATGCAGTTCGCAGCCGGGAGCGCGAACCCCTTGGCCTTGGCGAGTGCGAATACGTCCTGGACGTCGGCACCGGTGATCACGCCGGCCGCGAAGTCGTTGCGAGGTTCGGTCATGAGGCGATCGTAGTCGCCTCGCTACGGTGACACCCGATGACCGACGAGGCGCGACCGCCGAGTTCGATCCCCGAGCGGGACGACTACTACCTCGCCTTGGCGTTCACCGCGGCCACCCGCGCCAACTGCCGCGGTCGCAAGGTGGGCGCGATCCTGGTCAAGGGCGACCGGGTGATCGCCACCGGCTACAACGGCACACCGGAGGGCCTGCCCAACTGCCTGGACGGCGGTTGCCTGCGCTGCGCCGACCGCGACGCGTTCGTGTCCGGGACCGGCTACGACCTGTGCATCTGCGTGCACGCCGAGGCCAACGCGCTGTTGACGGCGGGCCGGTTCGGAGCCTCGACCGACGGCACGACGGTGTACACCACCGATCAACCGTGCTTCTCCTGCAGCAAGGAACTCATCCAGGCGGGCGTCGAGAAGGTGTACTACGCGCGCGCCTGGCGGCCGGACGAACGGGTGACCGACGACTACCGGCGACTCCAGGAGCGGCTCGGTTCCGAACACGTACCGACCCAGTACGAGATCGTCGAGTTCCCGTGACGCTCGTGTCGCCGGCCGGTTCGCCCGCTACGGGCTCGACCGAACCGCCAGCGCGCCGACGACGGGGTACGCCGCGCCCGCGTCGTCGTCGGTCAGGTTGTCGATCCGGTCACCGACCCAGTCGAACAGGCTGACCTGGGCGAAGATCTGGAACGCGAGCCATCCGATCAGGATCAGCACGACGATGACCGAGATGATCCTGATCCATCGGAACAGCTTGCTCGTGTACTCGGTGACGAGCGGTTGATATCCCCGGATCGCCGACGTCGCCCGATTCGAGAACTCCTGAGCCGCGCGGTCGACCTCGCTACGAGCGACGCTGCGGACCTCGGCGATGATGTCCTGGGTGTCGCGCCGATTGGCCGCCGACTCGCGGATCCGTGCCTCCCCCTGGGCGATGCCCTGGTTCTCGGCGAAGAACGCCCGGTTCTCCTCCGCCGCGATCAACTCGGCGTCGCTCGGTGGCGCTCGGTAGATCTCGGTCCAGTCCAGACCGTCCCACCAGCGCAGACGCGTCCGACCCCTCGGGTCGGGGTACCACCCCGCTTGCGGCGCGTCGACGTTTCGCACCGCTCAGCGGTCCCGGTGGTCGTCGTGGTTCGGCACGGGAAGTTCGACGCGGTCTTCATCGTTCGGGATCGGCAGCCGATCCTTCGGGCGGACCTCGTCGTTGGGATCGTCGGGCCGGATGGTCTCGGTCAACGCCGCGACCGTTCCCAACAGCCCGGAGAACTCGACCGGGATGACGAGCTTGGTGGCCCTGCCGTCGCCGATGCGTTCGAGTGCCTGCAGGTACTCGACCGTGAGCACCGTGTGGTCGGCGTCGGCGTCCTTGATGCCGGTGAGTCGCGCCTTGGCGGCCAGACCCTCACCCTGCCCGAGCAACTCCAACCGCAGCTTGTTGGCCACGGCGCGGAGCTGGATCGCCTCGGCATCGCCCTGTGCGTCGAGCACGGCGGCCTCCTTGCGACCCTGGGCCGACAGCACGGCAGCCTGCTGCTCACCGTCGGCACGGGCGATCGCCGCCTCCTGGTAGCCCTTGGCCTCGGTGACGGTCGCCCGGCGATCTCGTTCCGCGCGCATCTGGGCGTGCATCGCCGACACGATGTCCGGCGGTGGGTCGATCCGCTGGATCTCGACACGGACGACCCGAACGCCCCACTTGTCGGTCGCGTCGTCGAGCACTTCGCGCAGCTGGGTGTTGATCGTGTCGCGCGAGGTGAGCGCCTTGTCGAGCTCGAGATCGCCGATCAGGTTGCGGAGGTTGGTCTGCGCCAACTTCGTGATCGCCGTGAAGAAGTCGGCGACGTTGTAGACGAGTCGCTGGGGATCGGTCGCTTCGTAGTACACGACGGCGTCGACCGAGACCACCACGTTGTCGGCCGTGATGACCTCCTGCGGCGGCACGTCGACGACCTGCTCGCGCATGTCGATCAGCTGCATGGTCTCGACGAACGGGACGATCAGTGTCAGACCGGGGTCCTTGGTGGTCTTGTACTTGCCCAGTCGTTCGACCAGGCCACGCTGGTAGGGCCGCACGATCTTGACGGCCGCGATCAGCGCCGCCAGTCCGATGATGGCGATCACGATGATCAGGATCACGGCAACGGTCATGTTGTCTCCTCTCCGCCAGGGGCGGGTTCGCTCGGGCGATGGTGGGGGGCGACCGGTTCGACGACGACGCGGGTGCCCTTCATGGCGAGCACGCGCACCCGGGCGCCGTTGGCGATGCGGTAGGCGCCGTCGGTGAGCGCGCCCCAGACCTCACCGTCGATCGAGACCCGGCCGGCGCGGCTCGTGTCGTCGGGCTCGATGGGACTCGTGACGATGGCCGTCAGGCCGACCAGACGGTCGGCGCCGACCCCCGGATCCATCGTGTGTTCCTTCATGAAGCGCTGGGCCCATCGGTACATGATCGCGAACAAGACGCCGCCGCCGAACACGAAGACCGCCCACTGCACCTCGATCGAGACGTCGTAGAACGCGAGGATCGCCGTGATGAACGCGGAGGCCGCCCACGGCAGGATGATGAACGAGCCGCCGACCACCACGAGCTCGACGAGTGCGAACACGACGGCGGTGCCCAACCAGAGCCACGGCCACAGGTCGAGATCGATCCCCAGATCGAGGGCGCTCAACATGACCTCACCTTACGTCGAGACTGTGACGAACCCGTGACAGACGAGTGACAGCGCCCCCGTCGGGCGTCCGGTGGTCGTCCGATGGTCGTCCCGACGTCCGCGTCGGCACCCACCGACGGGTCGGCAATTGCATCGCCGGCGGGTGCGGAGCTGCGACGATGACCGGGTGACCACCGACCGTTGGAGCAACCTCCTCGCGCTCTTGGCCGGCGTCGTCGGGCTCACCGTGATCATCCGAACCTGGCCCCGTCGCCCCCGTCCGACCCAGGTCGCCCGGCTCCGCCACCCGTCGACGCCGCCCCCCGTCGGTGTCGTGCTCGATCAGTCCGGCGACGGCGCCCACTGGCGGGTCGTCACGTCACCGGCGTCGTTGCCGACCACGGTCGACATCGTGACGTGGCGGGCGGTGGGCCCGGGCGACGACTGGCGCAGCGAACCGATCGTCGAACCCGTGCTGCTCGAACCCGGCGGGTCGGCCGTGCTCCCGCTCACCGTCGACGACCCGACGACGCCGCATCTCGTGGTCGTCGCCTGGACGGTGCGGCACCCGGGCGGCGACGTCCAGGGCTCGCGCACCCTGACCATCGGCGCAACGTCGTCGACGGTCCCTGCCGCCGTGCCGGCGGACCGCGGCTGGACCCTGCTCGTCGCGTCCGCGCTCGTCGCCGCGCTCCTCGTGCTGCTGGTCCTCGTCGCCGGCTGGCGCGTCCTCGACGGCGACGGCGTCGCCGACCGCGCATCGGTCGCACCGGTCGACACGGTGCCGCCCACCACCCCGATGATTCCTGTGATGACGATCCCGGCGACGAGCAGCCGGACCACCCCCGCCCCGACGACCGTGAGCACGACGACGGTGAGCACGACGACGCTGAGCACGACGTCGGTCAGCGACGCACCACGATCTGCAGGCGTTCCCGACGATCGGTCGATCGACGTCCGGGGTCGGCTCGACGACTGCCGCTTCGGCGTCGACTGCGTGATCGCGAGCTTCTCGGCGATCGGCTTCCCCGCCGAGGGCGACTACGTGTGCGAGTTCTCGGACGGCACCCGCTTCACGTTCCGGTACGCCGGCGGCGGCGCACTCGACGCCTGCGCCACGTCGGGCGAGTCAGCGTCGATCACGATCGAGATCGACGGCGTCCGCTCGGCGACGCTCACGCGTGCGACGCTCGAGGCCGGATGACGCTCGAGGTCGGATGATGATGGTGATCAGGACCGACGCGGCAGCGAGCGAGGATCGGGTCCGGCGCCTGGCGGCGCGTTCGGTCGAGCTCGTCGAGCGCGAGTACCCCAACAGCATTCGGCTCGCGCTCCGGCGACCGCAGCCGGGACCGGTCACGCCACGCGGGCTCCATCCCGCGTTCTACGGGTGCTACGACTGGCACTCGGCGGTGCACACCCACTGGCAGGTCGTCCGGGCGCTCAGGTGTGCGCCCGGTCCCGAGTTCGAGTCGGCTGCACGCGCGACGCTCGACCGCACCCTCACGTCGGGCAACGGCGCGATCGAGATGGACGGCATCGCCGAGCAACCGGGCTTCGAGATGCCGTACGGCATGGCCTGGGCCCTGCGGCTCTGTCGCGAGCTGCGCGAGTGGAACGACCCGGACGGGCGAGCCTGGCTGACCGCCCTCGAACCGCTCGAAGGTCACGCGATCGACCGCTTCGAGCGGTACTGCGCCCGGATGGCGATGCCGGTCCGGGGCGGTCTGCACAACCAGTCGGCGTTCTCGCTCGGCCTGGTGTGGGACAGCGTCGACCGGCCCGAGGTCCGCGAGCAGATCGCGGACGCCGGGCGTCGCTGGTTCGGCGACGACACCGACATCGACCTCCGGTTCGAACCATCGGCCACCGATTTCCTGTCGCCGGCGGCGAGTGAAGCCGACCTGATGCGTCGGGTCCTCTCAGGTGCCGAGTTCGCCGACTGGTTCGATCGCTTCGCCCCGGGCGGGTTCGGTGCGCTGCAACCCGTCGAGGTCGTCGACCCCTCCGACGGCCAGCTCGCGCACTGGGCCGGCCTGAACCTGAGTCGGAGCTGGATGCTGTCGTCGATCGCCGACGCCCTGCCCGATCGTGACCGGCACGCGGACGGCCTCCGGTCCCTCGCCCGAGCCCATGCCGAAGCCGGCCTTCCGATCGCGACCCACGACGACTACATGGTCTCCCACTGGGTACCCACCTTCGCCGTGTACCTGCTGACCGAGGCCGCCGACCCGGACCCGACGTGAACTCAGCCGACGTGAACTCAGCCGACGGCGACGAGCTCGGCGTCGGACGGATCGGACGGATCCGACGGATCGGGCCGACGACTGCCACCGTCGATGTCGACGCTCGGCATCCGCCGGTCGAGCCACGCCGGCAACCACCAGTTGGCGTCGCCCATCAGCTTCATCGCAGCCGGAACGAGGACGACCCGGACGATCGTGGCGTCGACGAAGATCGCGGTGGCGAGCCCGAGGCCCATCATCTTCACCACGGGGTCGTCGCCGAGCACGAACGCACCGAACACCGAGATCATGATCAGCGCCGCCGAGGTGATGACCCTCGCCGTGCTGGCCAGTCCGGTGATGACCGCCTCCTCGTTGTCGCCGGTCGCGACGTACTCTTCGCGCACCCGTGACAGCAGGAAGACCTCGTAGTCCATCGACAGGCCGAACAGGATGGCGAACATGAACATCGGGATGAACGACACGATCGGCACCGTCGTCTCGAGGCCGATCAGTTCCTTGCCCCACCCCCACTGGAACACCATCACGAGCACGCCGTAGGCCGCGCCGATGCTCAGCAGGTTCAGGACGGCCGCCTTGAGCGGTACGAGGATCGAGCGGAACACGAACATCAACAGCAGGAACGACAGCAGGAGGACCGCGGCGATGAACCACGGCAACCGGTCGGTGACACGCTGCGCGACGTCGCCGAAGCCGGCGGTCTGCCCGCCGATGTGGGCCGTCGCATCCGTGCCCGCCAGTGCGCCGGGGAACACGTCGGTCCGGAGCCGCTGCACGGTCTCGAAGGTCGCGTCGTCCTGCGGCGCCGTCGACGGGAAGGCGACGATGCTCGCGACGCCTGCCGACTGCCGGACCTCCGGTGGCATCACCACGGCGACCCCAGGGTCGGCGGCGACGGCGCCGGTCAGATCCGCGAGCATCGTGGCGTCGGCGCCCTGGTCGTCGCCGAGATCGACGGCGATCACG
>CAXBAZ010000065.1:0-10824 GCA_963973395.1 uncultured Acidimicrobiaceae bacterium | reverse complement strand
GATCGCTGGCCGATGCAGGGGTCTCCGAAGTTGGAGCGACCATTACCGATGGCAACGTCGCATCGGAGCGACTGTTCATCGGACTGGGCTTCGACCGACTTGGAGCGTGGACCTGACGAGATGCCCCGAGCACAGATGATGAGTGGGTCGTCGACGGGAACACGACGACTCCATGCATCACGAGATGCCGGGCGGCGCCGTTCGAGACCTCCGGCTACTGGGACCGATTCGCGATCTCGATGGCATCTCGCTCCTCGATGGTCAGCCCGGCCAGCTCCAGCACCACGGACAGAAACGAGGACTTCTTCTCGGCGTACTCGTCGATGTCGTGGACGCTTGCTGCGATCAATCGCTTCAGCGCGGCGTACTCATCACGCAACGTGGCCTCACGCCGAAGCTGATCTCTGACTGCGAGGTGGTTGCGCAACGCGAGACTTGCTTCGACGACGACGTATGTGTTCGTTCGCGGCAGGTGGGAAGGCGCCTGCAGCGCCCGACGTTCAGGGATGCCGCGTTCTCCCAGCGAGAGGAACCCCGCTCGTTCCATCGCTTCGCTCGCACGGGGTACTCGGTCGACAGTGACGACGATGTCGATGTCGATCACGGGTTTGGCGGCAAGACCAGGAACGGACGTGCTGCCGACATGTTCGATCCCGAGAATCGCAACCCCGGTCAGAGCGCGCCCGTACAGCTGCTGGAGCATCTCAAACCGTGCCGGCCAGTCGAGGTTGTAGTCGACAATCTCGATCAAGCACTCCAAGCTATTCGACCGCCGTGCAGGCACCGCGACGACTCACTCGGAACCAACGCTGGTCCTCGAGCTGCTGTGATTACGGGGCACCCGGCTTGGGCCGATCTGTGGCGTGGGCCGGGTTCGGAGCCGGTGATTACGTAGCGCGTTATCGGGTGCCCTCACACGGCACTTGAGGGACGCGGTTACACGGGTGATCGGCCGCGCGATATGGGACGGTTGGCCGTGACAAGAATGCCGGTTACGAGCGGTTCCGCGAGTCACTCGCACCGTCGTACGACGCTCCATGGTCCGAGGCGATCCTCCGCAGTTCGTCCGGGACTGCGCCGGTCCTTCCACCCCGATCGATCGCGGCAACGTGCCAGAAACCATCTCCGCTCAGCTCCTCGTCCGCAACGACCTCGAATCCACACTGCTTCAACGCTCCCACCAACGCATGCGGTGGATCTGACCCGGGAGCGTCGAAAGCGCTGAAGTAGTAGATCGTGTCGGGGGCTTCCAACCGCTCAGCCACTCCTCGACCGTACAGGTCTGGCGACCTAGACGATATCGGCACGTCGGTGCTCGCTCGGGCGACCCAGAACGTTCGTCGCCGAAGCCCTTCGTGAGCGTCCCCGACCGCCGGGTAGAGACGCGATGCCCGTGTTGCGCTCTCTCAAGAACGGCCGCCTGGCCTTGCCACAGCAGCCACCAGAGCAACGAGCAGAGCGCCAATGCAATCGAAATGGCGACCGGGCCGAACCTGATGAGATGGCCGTCATGCTGCCAATTCGCCACCAGTTCGCATGGGACGAAGGCGAGGGCAACCGCAGCCGAGCATTCTGGCTCGACGCGCACACCAACGCCTTCACCAAGATGTTGACCGCGATGGGTCGCGACGACGAGATGCACCCCGATCTCCCAGTGGTCTTCGAACGCTTCGAACTGCTCTAGCCGGAGCAACTCACCCGGGTGAGATCCCGGTTCGTGCGAGGCGGTCTCACCTGACGGTTCGCGACGATTTCTCCATCACTCACTGCCCGCAACGACGCGCACCGACACTGGAGAACCGCCGTGACGAACACCTCGACACCCACCGCTGGTCGATCAGCGAGCACTGCCTCGCACGAGCCGTCGACGATGCGAGCCATCGTGCAGGACCGGTACGGCCGCGCAGACGTGCTTCGTCTCGAGACGACGCAACGCCCCGCCATCGCCGACGACGAGTTGCTCGTCGAGGTGCACGCTGCAGGCGTCGACCGCGGCACGGAACACCTGATGACCGGCCGCCCGTACCTCCTGCGTCTCGCCGGGTTCGGGATCACCAAACCCAAGAACCGGGTTCCGGGCCTGGATGTCGCCGGTGTCATTGTCGAGGTGGGGTCCGCCGTCACCCGATTCGTCGCAGGTGACGAGGTGTTCGGCGTCGCCAATGGGTCGTTCGCCGAGTTCGCGCGAGCCTCGGAGAACAACCTCGTTGCCAAGCCGTCACAGTTGAGCTTTGAAGAAGCGGCCGTCGTTCCCGTGTCGGCAGTCACGGCGCTGAAGGCCCTCGTCGACGTCGGCGGCGTGGAGGCGGGCCAGCGGGTGCTGGTAGTCGGCGCATCAGGCGGGGTCGGCACCTACGCGGTGCAGCTGGCGAAGGCACTCGGAGCCGACGTCACCGGCGTGGCCAGCACGTCGAAACTCGAGATGGTCCGTTCGCTCGGTGCCGATCACGTGATCGACTACACGACGACCGACTTCGCCGACGGCCATCACGCCTACGACCTCGTTCTCGACATCGGCGGACGCAGCGGCATCGCTCGACTCCGCCGGGCGCTGACCAAGCACGGCACCCTCGTGATCGTCGGCGGGGAAGACGGCAATCGCGTCACCGGCGGCATCGGGCGACAGCTCCGGGCGGTCGCACTCTCACCGTTCGTCAGCCAACGATTGACGATGTTCCTGGCAACCGTGAACCACATGCTCCTCGAACGGGTGGCCGGGTTCATCCACAGCGGTCAGGTCGCACCCTTCGTCGGGCAACGATTCCAGCTCGAGGACGCCCCCGAGGCCATGCGACAACTCGCCGCCGGAACAGCGAGCGGGAAGACCGCCATCACCGTTCGCCCTGCCGACCAGAACTCATGACAAGCCTCTCCGCCGTTGCCCACACCGAATTCGAGACGGCATTCATCCTGGTCGCTCTCCTCGCCGCACTCGCCGGCGGCGGCAGGACCGCTCGCGGCCGCACCTCTCTCACACCCACCGAAAGGAAAGAACCATGACCATGACCATCCACCCCCCGCAGCGTCTCAAGGAACTCCACGAGAGCAACGAACGCACCCAACGTGCTGCCGAGCACATTCGTGCGTACCGCGTCTCGAAGCAACGGTATCGCCGTCACACCCAGGGAGGTTCGTCGTGAGCGCCGCCACCGTGGCCGCGAGCGCCGCATCGATCGCAGCGGCCGCCAGCGCCACCCCGTCGCCGTTGGATCGCACCATCAACCACGAGACTTGGAGACATGCAATGCACGCACTACTCGACTTTCCGCAGGCCACCCTGATCGCCGTCAACGGCGCCGAACTCGAAGTCTTCGAGGCCGGCCAGGGGAACAAGGGCAACCCGATCGTGCTCTGTCACGGCTGGCCGGAGCATGCCTTCACGTGGCGTCACCAGGTTCCAGCCCTCGCTGCAGCCGGGTACCACGTCATCGTTCCGAACCAGCGCGGCTACGGCAATTCGTCACGGCCGACGGACGTCGCGGCCTACGACATCGAGCACTTGAGCGGCGACCTCGCGTTGCTCGATCACTACGGCTACGACAAAGCCGTCTTCGTCGGCCACGACTGGGGCGCGAACGTCGTGTGGGGAACCACTCTGCTGCACCCATCGCGTGTCGACAAGGTCATCGCACTGAGCATGCCCTACCAGGAGCGGGGCGATCAGCCCTGGGTTGAGATGATGGAACAGATCCTCGGCGACGACTACTACTTCGTCCACTTCAACAGCCACCCCGGTGTCGCCGACGCCGTGCTCGACGCGAACACCGAGCGATTCCTCCGCAACATGTACCGAAAGAACGAGCCGCCCGCCCCGCCCGAACTCTCGATGATCAACGTCGCACGAGCAGAGCACCCCGCGGGTGAACCCATCATGGGTGACGAAGAACTCGCAGTCTTCGTGTCCGCCTTCGAATCGTCCGGCTTCACCGGAAGTATCAACTGGTACCGCAACCTCGACCGGAACTGGCACCTCCTCGCCGACGCCGATCCGGTCATCCAACAACCCGCACTCATGATCTACGGCGACCGCGACGCGATTCCCAAGTCTCCGAACCTGTCGACATTCGTGCCCAACGCAGACGAGATCAGCCTCGACTGTGGTCACTGGATCCAGGAGGAGAAGCCCAAAGAGACAACCCAGGCGATCCTCGACTGGCTCGGTCGATAGGCCTCCGCTGGTGAGGATCCATGAATCGGTGGTCGACCGCGACCCTGACCGGCGATCGTCGTCCCGAGCGACGTCAGAGCAGCCCGTGTTGCCGAGCAGCGTGGACCGCCGCCTTGCGGCCGTTCACGCCCAACTTGCGGTAGGTCGCCTTGCAATGCGACTTCACCGTGTTGAGCGAGACGAACAACTCACTCGCGATCTCGCGCTGGGAGAGCTGCGACGGCAGATACCGCAGGACGGCAAGCTCGCGTTCGGTGATCTCCTCGACAAGCTCCATCGACAGCGCGGGTCGCACGCCGAGCCTGTGTCGTGCTTCGAGGCGGGCGACTGTTGCGCCGACGATGCCGGCGTCGGGGCACCGGTCGACGGTCTGTCGTGCCTCACGGAGCAGCTGCGGTCCCGCCGGGTCGTCGTGTTCGCACGCGCTGTCGCCGACGAGCGCGAGGACGTACCCCAGCGTGAACGGGTCAGGCGCGCTCCGAGCGAGTTCGACCGCTTTCTCCGCTCTGGCGGCCCGTTGTTGCGGATCGGACGTGGTGCACGCCACGACGGCGTGCGACAGGGAGAGCTGCGGCGATTCGGCGACACCAGGCCGCCCGGCGTGTTCCAAGCTCGCCGCCGCATGGTCAGCTGCCGACGACCGGTTCCCCAACTCCATCTCGACGACAGCAGCGAACCCGGGCGCGATCTTCAACGCATAGTCCGACGGCTCGGCCGCGCCGAGCTCGCGGGCGATCGCGATGCACCGCAGCGCTTCGTCGAACATCCCGGCCCACGTATACGCGGCTGACAACCCGATCGCTTGAGTCGACTCCGTGGGGACATCCATGCGCCCGGCGATCGAGATCGCTTCACCGAGCAGCCCTTCGGTGAGGTGCACCATGATTCCGAGCGACGCGGTGAGGTTGGCGTCGGTGCCGTCGTCGAACTCGGCGGCGACCTCGTAGTAGTGACGAGCACCCGCGAAGCGACCCGACGTGACGTTGATCCAGCCACGCACGAGCGCACTTCGCGAGTGGCGTTCCGGGAGGTCGCCGAGCTGATCGAGCAAACGGAGCACGGTGAAGATCTGCCCGCCGTTGAGCAGCGCAGTGGCATGGATCGCGATCAGATCGCCGGCCGCGACGAGATCGCCTCCTGCGATGTAGTGCTCGATCGCCGTGTACATCTCGCCGCGATCGTGATGCCACGATGCGGCAGCGAGGTGCAGTTCAGGAAGACGTTCGGGGATCTCACGGTCGGCTTCGAGGCGGAGGAGATCACGCAGGAGGTGGTGATACCGGAACGTGGTCCCCGTCCGGTCGAGACCGATCAGCAGCTGGTTGGCGGCCGCAGTACGGATCAACCATTGGCTGCCGTCGGTCGAACCGGTCACGGCGTCGATCAGCGGACCGGTCAGCTGATCGAGGATCGACGTTTCGATCAGACGTCGGCGCTCGTCGGATGAGATCGACGCGAGGAGTTCGTCGGTGAGGTAGTCGACGACGAGCTGATCGTCGCCATGAAAGCCGTCGATGAACCGGGACGAGTCGTCGACTCCCCCGAGCGACAGTCCAGCGAGGACGAGCCCAGCCGCCCACCCCTCGGTTCGGTCGCACAACGTGAGCAGCGCCTCTCGATCCAGAGAGGAGGTCGCGAGCAGGTCAGCCGCCTCGTCGGCCTCGAACCGGAGATCGGACGCGCGGATCTCGGTGAGCTGCCCTCGGACGCGCAGTCTGCCGAGTCGGAACGCCGGGTCGGCTCGCGTTGCGATCACGATCTGGACGTGAGCCGGGCAGAGGTCGACGAGTCGTTCGACGCCGTCGTGGATCACCGTGTTGTCGATGACGTGATAGTCGTCGATCACGATCACCAACCGGTTCGCACCATCTGCCAGCGCATTGACCAGCGCCGAGACGACCGAGTCGGGCGACCCTCCGGTCGAGACGATGGTCGGCTCGACGACGTTCCTCACGCCCGGTCGAGCACCATCGACCGCCCCGACGAGATACGACCAGAACCTGACGGGATCAGCATCGCTTGCTTCCACCTGGACCCAGACGAGGTCATCGTCGCGACCGGCCAGTGTTCCTGCGAGGAGCGTCGACTTGCCCGAACCGGCCGGGGCACTGACGAGCACGAGCCGGTGACGTTCGTGGACCGCTCTGTCGAGCAGTGCGTCCAGGCGGGCGCGCCGAACCAGACCGACCGGCACCGTCGGCACCTGCAGTTTCGTGGCGACCAACTCGCCCGCACCCTGCCCGACCATCGCCGTCGAATCTAGACGACACCGCTCGGTTGCGAGTCGGGAGCGAATCACCCGGGTGAGGCGGTCGGGTGAGCGATGACGACTCACCCCGTTCAACGGGATCGTGATCCCATGACCGAACGAACGGGACCCACCCGCTTTGAGATCGAGCTCGGTGGCCACGCCTCCGAACGTGTCCTCCGGCCGGTCATCGACGAGTTCATCGTGGAGTTGACCGAGGCGGGCACGACTCGCCTGGTCGGCGAAGTCCGCGACTCGTCGCACCTCAACGGGATCCTGGCGCACTTCGCCTCACTCAACATCGAGGTGGTCGCGCTGCGCCGACTCGGCCAGCACACCAGTGCCCCATCTCCTCATAGAGGGCGGCGGTCGGTCGGCTGAGCAGCCAGCCAGCCCACGTCTCGAGGCCTCACGCTCCTCTTGAACACCTGTCTCACACCAACCAAACCAATTGAAAGGCAATCATGACCATCACCAACAACAACCAAACGAGCGAGAAACTCGTCGTACCGTCTCGAGCCGGCGCACTCGGCGGTCTCATCGCTGCTGCGACCTTCATCTTCGGCATTGCTCTGCTCGTCACAAGCTTGAGTGACTACACCGACGGTGACGCCACGGTGGCGGAATCCGTCGACTTCCTGGTCTCGCACCAGGGCACACTCTTCACCTGGTACTTCGTCATCTACCTCCTGTTCGGGGTTGCGATCATCCCGTTGGCACGGAGCCTGCGTGAGCGTCTCGTCGACGTCAGCCCGGAGCTCGCCGACATCGGCGCCATCTTTGCCTACATCTGGGCGGGTTTGATGTTCGCCACTGGCATGACCTCGAACATCGGCATCGCCGCAGTTGCCGATCTCGAGGAAACCGACCCCGCAGCGGCCGAAGCACTGTGGTCGGCCATCTCCACCGTCAACGACGGTCTTGGCGGTGGAAACGAGTTGGTCGGTGGGATGTGGATCCTGCTGGTGAGCCTCGCGGCCTGGGGCACCACGCGTCTCCCCAAGGGGCTGAACGTGTTGGGCATCATCAGCGCATCCGCCGGGCTCATCACGCTGATTCCGGGTCTGTCCGATGTCGGGATGATCTTCGGACTCGGATCCATTGCATGGTTTGCCTGGGCCGGCATCGTCCTGCTCCGCCGCCCAACGGCTACCGCGCCGGTTGCGGAGGTGGCCCGATGATCACCGTCGAGAACCTCACCAAGACCTACGGCACCCGCCGCGCCGTCGACAACCTGTCCTTCGAGGTCCAACCCGGCCGGGTCACCGGCTTCGTCGGCCCCAACGGATCCGGCAAGTCCACCACCATGCGAATGATGGTCGGCCTCACCCGACCCGACACTGGCAACGTCCTCTACGACGGCGACCCATACCAGTGTCTCGAACGGCCAGTCGCCACCATCGGGGCTGCCCTCGACGCGTCGGCCCACCCTGGCCGCACCGCCCGCAACCATCTCCGCACCATGTGCGCCGCCAGCGGACTCGCACGGTCGAGGGCCGACGAAGTGCTCAATGAGGTCGGTATCGCCAGTGTCGCCGACCAGCGAGTCGGGGGCTTCTCCCTCGGCATGCGCCAACGCCTCGCCCTCGCCGGTGCACTGCTCGGTGAACCCGAGACGTTGTTGCTCGACGAGCCCGCCAATGGGCTCGACCCCGATGGCATCCGCTGGTTGCGAAGCTTCCTTCGTGGTTACGCCGAACGGGGCGGAGCGGTGCTCGTCTCCAGCTACCTCATCGCTGAACTCGCCTTGTTCGCCGACGATCTCGTCGTGATCGGCGCCGGCCGCCTGCTGACAGCGGCCCCAGTGCATGAGATTATCGACAGCGCGGACCGCAGCGTGCTCGTCGAAACCCCGCAGCGCGACGAACTCATCGTGCTGCTCGGACAGCACGGCATCTCGGTCGGCGAGGCCGGAACCCGCCTGACCATTGCTGGCGCCAGCCGATCCGACATCGCGCAACTCGCGCTCGACCACCAGATCCGCCTCGACGAACTCGTGGACCACAGCGCTTCTCTCGAAGACCTCCTCGTCGACCTCACTCACGACGCCGCCGAATTCACCTCGGCCTGAAAGGAACCATCATGGCCACCACCCTCACCCGTGTTTCGACCTCGTTCGAACCTACCCCGCCCGCCAAGTCGGCACGTCACCGCCTGGAGCGGCAGGACTCCCGGCTCACCGCGTCGGTGCGAAGCGAGTGGATCAAGCTCCTCACGGTCCGAGCGCCGCGAGCGATCGTTGGTCTGACGATCCTCGTTGGCGGTGCGGCGTCGTTCATGGTCGCTCGCTTCGTCGACGAGCCCGACGTCAGCGTCGCCACCGTGTTCGGCTTCTCTGCGGTCTTCACCGCCGTGTTCGCGACGGTGAGCGGCATCCTCGCCTACACCACCGAAGCCGAGCACCACACAGCTCACCAGACGTTCGCCGCCCAACCCCGCCGCGTCATCGTCATCGCTGCCAAGGCCATCACCACAGTCGGCTACTCCGCGTTGCTCGGCTTGGCGGGCCTCGCCGCGGGCGCCGTCGGCGCAGCACTCGGCGGTGTCGAGGCTGGCGACACCTCGACCATCCCGGCCGTGATCGGTTGGGCCACCGGCTTCGCCGTGCTCGCAGGCATCCTCGGGCTCGGCGTGGGCCTCATCGCCCGCCAGAGCGCTGCAGCGATCTCCGGCGTACTCGTGTGGTGGCTCGTTATCGAGAACCTCGTCAGTGCCTTTGCCGCCGAACGCGTCGTGCGCTTCATGCCCTTCTTCGCCGGCAACGGAATGCTCGACATTGTCGAGGAAGGTGAACGAATCGCCTTCGACCGGCCCGCCACGACCCTGATCTTTGCCGCCTACGCCATTGCCGCCCTCACCATCGGCGGAGTGGTCACTGCCCGCACCGATCCCTAAGCGCCCGCCACCCGGGAACCCTGACCCCCTGAGCGGCAATCTGCCTCGACAAGGGCGCCCAACGAAAGGAACGGACCCATGTCCAACCCAACCCCACCGTCCAGCCAACTCGACCAAACCGCGGACGAACGACAGGACGCGGCACGACGGTATGTGGAGCAGCTCCGTTCGTTCTACGTCCACGCCGCCGTGTTCTCAGCCGGTATGACCGCCATCTTCGCCGTGAGTCTCCTCACCAACCTCTCTTCCGGAATCGCAAGTGAATGGTCGGCATGGTGGTCGGTCTGGGCGCTCATCGGATGGGGCGCTGGGATCGCTGTCCACGGACTCGTTGTCCGGGTGAATCGACCGTCACTCGCTTCATCGACGTGGGAGCAGCGACAGATCGAGCGGATGCTTGGAACAGGGAGAACCACACAATGACCACTTGGGAATACAAGATCATCGATTCGAGAGACATCCAAGGCGCCGGTCGTCTCAGAGGGCCCTCGCCAGAGGACGCCGAGTCGTTTCTTGACGTGTTGGGAGCTGAGGGCTGGGAAGTCGTCCACCTGGACTGGCGAGAACTCGAACGTCGGATGTCATTCATGGGCATCGCCAAGCGGGAACGACGACACGCATGACGGCGGGACCCACGGAATCATCCGTGGACTGCGTGGCTGATGTATCCGCTCGTTCGCGGACTTGCTGTGCGTGGTCGGCGGAGTTCATGAGGAACCGACGAGGCGTGCACACCGACGGACCGGCTGGCTCTCGGTGCAGATCGCGGCTTCGTGTGGAGGCCGACCGGTTGAACGCACGGCGCCGCCCAATATCAGTCCGGTGACGCCCACTTACCGACCAGCTGGTCACCTGACCAGGTAGTTCGCGTCATGCCGCCACCAACACGAGATCGTACCGATCTCTTCAGGCCACTCGGAAATCTCGACCCCAAATGCATCGCCGTGCGCTGCATATCCGGCCGTTACGAGCGAGTGGAACGCTCGGTATCGCACGCTCGTAGTACCGAGCGACGCGGGTGCTCAGGCGGTCTTGGTCCCGTCTTCGAGCTCGTGATCTACCGCGCGTCGGATCCACGACGAGACGGATCGGTCATCGGCGTCGGCGGCGTGGCGGATCTTGGCAAGCGTCTCTGGCGGGAACCTCACCGGAACGGGCTCGGAGAGGTTCGAGCGCCGACGACGTGCCGGTCCTTGGGGTGTCTGGTTGTCGGGGTCGGCGTAGAAGTCGTGTTCTTCCTGTCGGCTCATCTTGGTGGTCATCGGTCCTCCTTGTATCGGTCAGCGAGATGCTTGGCGGCGAGGTAGCAGCCGATCGGTGGGCATCGGGTCGGGTCGTCGTGGTCGGACGGGGCGAGCGGCACCATCAGCACCTCACCTGCGATCTCGGTGACCATCAGCCAGTGCGCTGGTGGTTTGGCCGGGTAGAACAGCGGGTCGGAGTTCCAGATCTCGTAGATGTCGTCGATGCCGTAGGGGTCGTTTGAACAGGTGGGCGGCTTGTCGGTCGATCT
>CAXBAZ010000064.1:0-10831 GCA_963973395.1 uncultured Acidimicrobiaceae bacterium | reverse complement strand
CCGGCGAGCGTCCACGACCACCGATCACCGACGGCTTCGATGCGATCGACGAACGGCGTGAGTTCCGCGAGCAGCTCGGTGTCGGTGACGACCTCCCACATCCGCTCGGGCGCCACCGGAACGACCGAGATCGAGCGGTTGCGGGAGCGGAAGGCGGGCACCTCACAGGTCTACCCCACAAACCGGTCCGGCAACCGTCGGGCCAGCGGGCGCGACGCTACGCTCGCTCCCATGTCGGAGCAGTGGGAATCGACCCACCGTGTCACCGACGAGATGCAGCGGGCGTTCGTCGAGGCGAGTGGTGACTCGAACCCGCTGCACACCGATCCACTCGCCGCCCGACGTCTGCCGTTCGGGCGCGTCGCCGTTCACGGCATGCACCTCGCGCTCGACGCGCTCGATCGACTGGCCGCACTGACGGCGCGTCCGCCACGGCACGTCCGATGCACGTTCCGGCGGTCCGTCGGCATCGGCGACGAACTCACCACCCGGATCACCATGACATCGGACCACGATGCCCGCATCGTCGTCGAACACGACGTGTGGCCGGTCGCCGACCTCCGGGTGGAGCTCGGCCCGGCGACGACACGACCGATCGATCCCGACGCGGACGTCGTGGATCACGACACGGTCGGTCGACCGGCACCCGGGGCCGCGGTCGATCTGCCGGCCTCGGCGCTCCAGACGGCCACGGGCGCGATCGACATCGTCGCCGACCTGCCCGCACTCCGTCCATGCTGTGCCGACCTGCTCCACGTCGCAGGACCGGGCGCCGTCACAGAACTGGTCTCCCTGACCCGCCTCGTCGGCATGTACGTTCCGGGCCTCCATTCGCTGTTCTCGTCGTTCGACGTCACACTTCGCCCGGCCGCCGTCGTGCCCGTCGTGCCCGTCGCGACCGGGCGCCTGCAGTACCGCGTGAGCCGCTACGACGAACGTTTCGCGAAGGTGTCGATCGACGTGACGGGCGATGCGCTCGACGGCACGGTGGTCGCCTTCGTCCGGCCGCGTCCGGTCGATCCGACCATCGGCACGACCCGCCCGCGGCCGGACGAGTTCCGCGGCCAGCGGTGGCTGGTCGTCGGAGGATCGCGCGGCCTCGGCGCAACGGCCGCGATGCTCCTCACCGCCGGCGGCGGCGACGTCCGACTCACCTACCGCCTCGGCGCCGCCGACGCGGAGGCACTCGCGGCGTCGATCGGCGCCACCGCCCGGAGCCTCGACGTCACCGAGGCGGGGCCCGGCATGGAGGCCGTCCTCGCCGACGACTGGCACCCCACCCACCTGGCGTACTTCGCCTCACCGCCGATCTTCGACGGCACGGGCGGTGCGTACTCGACCCAGCTCGAGCAGCGTTTCGCATCGATCTACCTCGACGGGTTCGAGGCGGTGCTCGCGCATCTCGCACCCGACCGCCTCGAGGGTGTGCTCTGGCCCTCGACGGAGGCGATCGACCACGACGTGCCCGGTCTCGCCGAGTACGCCACCGTCAAACGCCGCGGCGAGGACCGGTGTGCGGCACTCGCGCGAGCACACGCCCATCTCGTCGTCTCGACCCCCCGCCTCCCCCGCCTCCGTACCGATCAGACCGCATCGTTCCTGCCCGTCGACTACGACGATGCCCCGACCATCGTGCTCGGTGCACTGCGGGCGTTCTCGGGCTGAAGTTCGTCCGCCGGTACACTGAGCCCGTGCCTGACCCCCTGCTCAGCATCTTCTCCGACGGTCTCGGCCTCGATCCGGCCGAGCTGAGCGAGGCGACCTCGCCCGACAACACGTCCGAGTGGGACAGCCTGGCGGCGATCACACTCGTCGAGCTGATCGAGGCCGAGTTCGACGTCCGGTTGGGCGCCAGGGACATCATGAAGATGCAGACGATCGGGCTGGCCCGCGAGGTGCTCAAGGGCAAGGGCGTCGACGGGATCTGAGCCATGAGCGACGTGAGCGATGTCCGAGCGGACATCTCCCGCTGGCGCGCCGAGGTCCGTTCGGAAGCGAACGGCGAACACGACGGCGAACGACACCAGCTGCTCGTGGCGGCCAGCTTCACCGCCCACGCGATCGACCCCGGTCTCGGTCTCGCGCTCTTGGACGCGGGTGGTCCGGCCCCCGCCGTCCACCATCACGACTACAACCAGATCTTCCAGTTGTGCCTGGCTCCTGAACAGCACGTGCCGGCCGACGTCGACGACGTTGTGGTGCTCTGGCGGATCGAGGATGTGTTCGAACGCGACTTCCACCGCTGGACCGACGGCGACGACGATGCGATCGCTGCGCTCGTCGAGGGTGCCGAGGCGCTCGGCCGTGCGGTGGGAGCGTGCCGTGAACGGATCGATGCGAATGTGATCGTGTCCAGCGCGACCTCAACGACGCGTTCGACCGCGGTCTCGCCGATGCGCCGGTCGAGCGACTTCGGCTCGCCGCGCTCCAGCTCGCCAGGGGCACGATCGCTACGTTCGACCGGCGCAACTGGCTCATGTACCGGCAGCCGTTCACCACTGGGTTCGCGCACCTGGTCGGCCGGTCGATCGCCGAGGTGATCGCCCACCGCACCCGCGCCGCCCCGAAGGTGCTCGTGCTCGACTGCGACAACACCCTCTGGAGCGGCACCGCCGTCGACGACGGCATCGGCGGACTGCAGGCCGGTGACGCCTTCCCCGGATCGGCGTACCGGTCGTTCCAGATGGCGGCCCGGCGCCTCCGCCATCGAGGTGTGCTGCTGGCACTCGCGAGCAAGAACGATCCCGAGACCGTCGTTCGGGCGTTCGACGAGGTCGACGGCATGGTGCTGACCGACGACGACATCGCCGGCCGGCGTGTCTCGTGGCAGCCGAAGCCGCAGGGCATCGCCGAACTCGCGAACGAGTTCAACCTCGGCCTCGATTCGTTCGTGTTCGTCGACGACAGTCCGTTCGAGATCGGTTCCGTCGACGAGCAGCTACCCGCCGTGCGCACGCTGCTCGTCCCCGACGACATCGAGGAGCTCCCCGACCTGCTGGCCGAGTCCGGCTGGTTCCGGAACATGCGGGTCACCGACGACGACCGCGAACGCACCGCTCGCATCCGCGCCCAGAGCGGTCGCGAGCAGGCCGCCACCACGATGACCCAGTCCGAGTTCCTCGATTCGCTCGGCCTGACGGTTCGCCGCATCGAGGTCGGTCCGTCCGACCTGACGAGGGTCACGCAGCTGGTCAACAAGACCAACCAGTTCAACCTCACGACCAGGCGTCGGTCCGAGGCCGAGATCTCCGACCTCGTCGACCGTGAGGATGCGGTCGTGCTCGCGTACGCCGCCGACGACCGGTTCGGCGAGTACGGCATCATCGGCGTCGTCGTGGCCATCCGCACCGACGACCACTGGACACTCGACACCGTGCTCATGAGCTGTCGCGTGCTGGGGCGGGGTGTCGAGACCGCGATGGTGGCCGACGCGATCGGCGTGGCGCGAACCGTCGTCGATCTTCCCGTTCACGGCCGGTACGTCGCCACCGACCGCAACGGCATGGTGGCCGACCTGCTCGCCGACCACGGGTTCGACCCGACCGACCGGCCGGGCGAGTTCGTGCTCCCGGCCGGGCGGGCCCTGTCGGTTCCCGGACACATCGAGGTCGCCGTCCGGTGATCCCGGTCTTCGACTCGTTCGACTACTTCGCCAGCCTCTTCCCACTCCTCCTGGTGCTGGTGCCGGCGCTGCTGATCGTGCGCGCCACGGGCGCACGGGTGGCGCTGATCACGTTCGCCGGCGTGTACCTGCTCGCGCTGATCGCACCCCGCCTCGCGCTGTTCCACCTCGTGTTCTGGATCGTCGTCGCGGGCCTGCAGCCGATCGTGACGGCGACCGGCGAACGACGCAGCGGTCTCCCGGTGCTCGGCGGCGCCCTCGGCGTCTGTCTGCTGCCGGTCGTGCTCTGGAAGGTCTGGCCGATCGAGTTCGTGATCGAGTTCAACGTGATCACGCACGACGTGGTGTCCTGGCCGTCGACGTGGCTCGAGGCGCTCGACTTCACCGCGCCGATCCTCGCCCCGATCGGTCTGTCGTTCGGTGCGTTCCGGGTCGCCGACCTGCTCGTCCGCAGCCACCTGGGTCTCATCGACCGCCTGCGGCCCGGCCGGGTGCTCGCCACCGGCCTGTTCCCCCCGCTGCTCGTGGTCGGGCCGATCGCCTCCTACGACGAGACCGAGGCGACGCTCACCGACCGGGTGCCGCTCGAGCGGGAACGGCTCCTGTCGGGCACCTCACAGATCCTGACCGGCCTGTTCAAGGTGTTCGTGCTGGCCTACCTGCTCGACTGGTCGGTGGAGATCTTCGCGTTTTACGCCTCCAACGAACCGTGGCGACTATGGGTCGGGCTGGTGGCGTTCACATGGTTCTTCTACGTCAACTTCGCCGGATACTCCGACATGGCGATCGGCGCCGGAACACTGCTGGGCGCCGACCTGCGCCCGAACTTCGACCGGCCCTACCGACAGACGACCCCGGCGGCCTTCTGGAACAGCTGGCACATGAGCCTGACCCGATTCCTCCGGATCAACGTCTACACGCCGATGGTCGCCGGTCATCCACGTCGGCAGTACGCCGCGACCACGATCACGATGCTCTTGATCGCCCTGTGGCACGGCGTGTCGTGGGCCACCGTCGTGTTCGGGTTCTACCATGCGGCCTTCCTCGTGGGTCACCGACTCGTGTCGCTGCACCGGCCACCGACGCACACACCGATCACTCGCGTCATGAAGTCGGTCGGGATCTTCGCCTGGTTCGGTGCCAGTCTGCCGCTCCTGCACCTGTCGCTCGACGACTCGATCGACTTCTACCGTGCGATGCTGGGAGTGGCCGTATGAACCGAGTGCTCCGCATCCTCACCGACCGCTACGGCGTGTTCCGCACCTGGCCGAGCTTCGCCCGGGTGGCGGTCTGGTCGCTGGCATGGACTCTGGCGATCTCGGCCGTGGTCGCCCCCTCGCTGCCGGCGCACACCGACCGGGAACATCCCCCCGACGTCCCGTCGTCCAACGTGCGGTACGTCGGTCCGATCTCGCGCGCCGATTTCGCCGGGTTCCTCCCGCCCGACCACACCGACGGATCGTTCACGGTCGTATGGATCGGCGGCTCCGAGGTCAAGCTCGGACCGGTCTCCGTGCCGGGCGCCGTGGAAAATCGGATCGACACCGTCGGTGGGCGCCCGCTGCTGATCGACAGCTACAACGTGATCGCGCCGCGCCTGATCGACATGCTCCGCGCCGTCGACACCGCCGTCGACCACGACGCCGACGCGATCGTCATGGCGTTGAACCCGGCGTGGGTGCGCAGCGAGTGGTCGATGCGCGACTGGACCAACCTCGACGTCTCCAACCTCGGCCTGCTCTTCGAACGTCCGACGACGGCGGCGTGGGGCGCACTCCTCACGTCACCCGCCGACGTGGCGTGGCGGGCGAGTCGCGCGCTGATCCCACTCGTCGAGGTGCAGACCCGGCTCAACGAGCGGGCCGACGACGAAGCGGGCGCCCTCGACCTGATCGTGACGCCCGACGAGCCCGCTCCGGTCGATCCGCCCGATCCGCGCCTGCCGACCGAGCCCAGCACGTTCTGGATCACGCAGGCGTACGGACCCGAGCGCGTGGAGGACGACGACGTACGGGTGCAGACGTTGATGGAGGGCATCGGCCCGAGCCCCGACGAGGCCCGCTTCTTCGCCGAGGCACTCGTCGACCGACTCGCCGAGGCCGACGTACCGGTCTTCCTCTACACGACGATCTTCGACCCCGCGAGCCTCGCGGACCCGGACTTCGACGCCGCCGCCCGGGAGGTCGAGGCGTTCTGGGAGTCGGTCGAGGCCGACATCGACGATCCTCTCATCGAGATCGAACCACGCTCGATGAGCCGCGACTTCGACAGTGCGGGTCTGTTCATCGATCACGTGCACATGAACGACGCCGGACCGTTCGCCGAAGTGCTCGTGGATCGGTTGTGTGCCCAGTGGACCCGAGTCGACCCCGACTGGAGCTGTTCGTGAGATCGCCGATCAGGACCCATGTCGCCGAGGCCGTCGTCGGTCTGGCGATCGCGCTGTTGCTGCTGTGGGTGGCCGTGGCCGCCGTCAGCGACGTTCCGTTCGTGTACCAGGGCCTCTGACGACTTCTCGGCAACGTGCGGCCAGACATCCGGGAGCGCACGCCAGACCGGCGACGAACGCGCGGCGGTGGACGGCTCGCGGTTCGTGCCGAAGTCGTCGCACCGACAGCCAGACCGCCCGCCCGACCGTGGCCACCGAACCGAACCGGAACGCGGTCCGGAGGCGGTTGCGTTCCTGGTGGAAGCGGGTGCCGGTCACATCGGCTCCCGTCGTCGTCCCTCGACGATGCTCCACCACCGATTCGGGCACGAGCACGTAGCGCCACCCCCGACGGCGACCTCGCAGCGCGAGGTCGACGTCTTCGTAGTAGAGGAACAGCGACTCGTCGAAGCCGCCGGTGTCGCGGAGGAACTCCGGGTCGAACACGACGGTTCCACCGTTGAAGATGTGCAGGTCGATCGGGGCGCGCTCGACGGGCAGAGGTTCGCCGTCCCCGATGTCGGAACCGGCGCCGTAGCGGTCGAGTTCGACGCCGAGGCTCGTCACGACGTCGTGGTCGGCCCCGACGAGCGCGGGCTGGGCCGCCCCGACCGTCGGTGCCCGCACTGCGGACACCAGGGGGACGAACCAGCCGGGCCGGACGACGACGTCGTCGTTGAGGAGCGCGATCGCGGCCGCGTCGGCGACGGCGGCGAACCCGCGGTTGGCCGCTGCGCCGTATCCCCGGTTGTCCATGACGAGCAGCTCGACGCCATCCGCGAGATCGGCGGCGACGATGGCGACCCCACCCGTGTCGACCACCACGACCCGGTCGACGCCGCCGGCCTCGAAGATCGAGCGGAGGCACCGATCGAGCACGTCGGCGGGGGCCGAGTAGGTCACGACGACGGCGGCGAACACGCGTCGAACGGTACAGTGCACCGCCATGACGACCTCGACTCTCGTGACCGGCGGCGCCGGATACATCGGCGCCCACACCGTCAGAGCCCTCGGCGAGGCCGGTCGGGACGTCGTCGTGCTCGACACCCTCGAACTGAGCACGGCCGACACGGTGCCCGATGCAGAGCTCGTCGTCGGCGACATCGCCGACAGCGACCTCGTGGAGCAGATCTGCCGTGACCACGCGGTCGACACCGTCGTCCACTTCGCCGCCTACAAGAACGTCGGCGAGTCGATGGTCGATCCGGGCAGGTACTTCCACAACAACGTCGACAGCACCGTCCACCTGCTCGACGGCATTCGCCGGGCCGGCGTCGAGCAACTCGTGTTCTCGTCGTCCTGCTCCGTCTACGGCACGCCCGACCGCGTACCGGTCGACGAGGGTCAGGCGATCGCGCCCGAATCGGTGTATGCCGACACGAAGGCGATCGTCGAGCGGATGCTGCACTGGTACGGCGTCGTCCACGGTCTCCGCAGCGTGAGCCTGCGCTACTTCAACGCCGCGGGAGCGAGCTTCGACAGCCGGATCGGTGAGGACTGGACGTATGCGCTGAACCTGATCCCGGTCGCGATCCGGGCATTGCTGACCGACGGGACACCGCTACGCATCTACGGCAACGACTACCCCACACCCGACGGCACCTGCGTCCGCGACTACATCCACGTCGACGACCTCGCGGCCGCGCACCTCGCGGCGATCGACTACCTGGCCGGCGGTGGCGCCACGACGGCCGTCAACGTCGGGACCGGTGTCGGTTCCTCGATCAGGGAGGTGCTCGACGCGATCGAAGCCGTCGCCGGCCGCCCGGTGCCACACGAGTACGTCGACCGGCGACCGGGCGATCCGGTCACCACCTACGCCGACACCTCGACCGCCGAGACGGTGCTCGGATGGCGGGCGAAGTACGGTCTCACCGAGATCGTCGAGTCCGCCTACCGGTGGCACGAACGTCAGCTGCACGCCGAGCGTTTCGGCCGGCTCGGTGTGATCCGAGCGCCGAACGCTTCGACCGACGCGACGGTGGCGACCATGGAGGCACGCGTCGTGCGTGCCGAGCTCGAGCGCCGGCTCGGCGACCTGACGCTCGATCTGAGGACCGACGGCGAGCCGGTCGGGCCCTGGCTGCCGCGAGAGCATGCGGCGTGGCCCGCCGACGTCGACGCGACGATCGACCTCGGAACGCTCGGCGATCGGGCAGGACACCTCGTCGCCCTGTTCGCCCGCACGGTCGAACCCGACGCCGCCGAGGTCCGGGCCCGCATGCTGCACCATCTCGGGGTGCTGCCGGTCGGCGATGGTGCCCTGACCGACGACCTCCTCGGTGACCTGCTGCCGAGCCCCGTTCGGCCCACCGATCTCTGGCTCGTCGTCCGATCGGCGGGTCAGCTCGCCACGGGTGAACCGGCCCATCACCTGCTCCGACCCGACTCCGTCGCCGCCACCGTGCACGACGAGCTCGACACGTGGTTCGACGGGATCGTCGCCGGCCTGCCCGACGAGGCGACCGCGCCGACGACCGCACGGCTCCGGTCTCAGCTCGCCGATCTCCGGTCGCGGCTCGCCGCCGTGGGCGACGAGATGCTGCGCCGCGACCGTGAGGCGCTGGAGCGGATCGACGACCTGGTGAGCGAGCGTGACTCGCTCCGCGAACGGCTCGCCCGCGCGCAACTCGACGGTGCGCAACTGGACGGTGAACAACCCGACCGTGCGCATCTCGACCGGACCGGCGTCGGCGGTTCGCCGTCGTGACCCGTGGCGCCCACGTCACCGAGACACGGTCGCCCGCCCCGCTCGCCCGCGTCCCCGACGTTCCCCCCTCGTCGTCGGTCGACGTGTCGTTCGTGACCGTGACGTTCGGCACCGGGCCGATGGTCGTCGATGCGATCGCCTCGCTGGTCGACTCGCTCTCCGACGAGGACCTGAGCTACGAGATCATCGTCGTCGACAACGTGCACCCCGACGCCACGCGCCGATCCCGCAACGAACTGGCCGTGTCGACCGCGGGTGTGCGACTCGTCTCGCCCGGGCGCAACCTGGGCTTCGCGGGCGGTTGTGAGCTGGGTGCACTCCATGCCCGTGGCCGCGTCCTCGCCTTCGTCAACCCCGATCTCGTCGTCCATCGGGGCTGGCTGCGCCCGCTGCTGGCCGAGTTGGAACGTGGCACCGCGATCGTCGCACCGGTGTTGCTCGAACCCGACGGCAGGGTGCAGGAGGCCGGCCAGGTCGTCTACGCCGACGGGTCGACGGCGCCGATCACCACGCCCGTGGCGCTGGGTGGAGCCGACGACCGGCGGGCCGACTACGCGTCGGCCGCGTGCTGGCTGATCGAGCGGAGCGAACACGAGCGCATCGGCGGCTTCGATCCGGCCTTCCACCCTGCGTTCTACGAAGACGTGGAACTGGCATTCAGAGCGGCACGGCTCGGTGCGGGGCTCACCGTCGTCACCGAGGTGGGTGTGACCCACCACCGCGGCATGGGCACCCACGGCTCGTCGCGCACGACCGACACCACGGCACAGCGTGACCTGCTGCTCGAACGGGAGCCCCGGATCAGGTGGTCACAGCCGCGTCGACCCGACGCGCTGCGCTGATCGCTTCGGCGAGTGCGGGCACCAGGTCGTCGTCGGCGGCCCCGCGGAACGACAGCGCACGATCCGCCGGCACTCCTGCTCGCGAGTCGGCGAGCAACACGGCATGTCCGGGCAGCAGGCTCATCGAAGCCAGCTGGGCTCGTGAGGGCGCCTCGCCGACGGCGTACACGATCGCATCGACGTCGCCCGACGCCCACGCCAGCGCCAGCTCCGCACCGGGTCGCACCGGACACGGGATGTCGATCAGGACCTCGGGCAGGTGATGCACCGCGTATGCCGTGACGTCGAATCGGTCGTCGGCGGCGAGTCGGTCGAGCACGAGCTCGCGGAACCGGACGACGTCCCGCCGCTGAGCCGGGATGAGCGGGCCCACGACGGCGACGCGGTGCGGCGCGCCGGTCGCAACGGCACGATGTGGGTCCGGATCGAGGTCGTCGACGAGATCGTCGTACACGGCGATCAGGCGCTCGACGGCCAGGTCCCAGCTGAACCCGGCTTCGGGAACGCGCTCGAGCATGCCGATCGTCTGGTCGTCGGTGAGCGCCCGGTGGAGCGTCGCCGTCACATCGGCCGTGTCGAACGGGTTGAATCGGGCCCGGACGTCGACGACCACCTCCGGCAGGGAGGAGTTGTTGCTGCAGATCACCCGGGCCCCGCACCGACGCGCCTCGAGCACCGGAAGGCCGAAGCCCTCGTAGTACGTCGGGAACATCACCAGCTCTGCGCTCTGATAGAGGACCACCAGGAGTTCGTCGGGGACGAACCCGGTGAACAGCACCTGGGCACCCACGCCGGCAGCGGCCGCGGCGGCCTCGAGGTCGGAGCGCTGATCGTCGGTGAGTCGGCAGAACAGCACGAGCTGGTGGCGGTCGCGGACGTCGGGAGGGAGCCCGGCGAACGCCTCGATCGCACCCAGCGAGTTCTTGCGCCAGTCGGCCGCCGTCGGGACGAGGACGTAGCGGGCGCTGAGATCCGGCCACTCGGCGCGGAGCGCCGCGATGCGGTCGGCGAGCGGATCGGCGGGAGGCCCGAACTGTGCCGACACCCCGGCGCCCAGCACGGTCACCCGGGCCGGATCGACGCCGAGGTGCCGGATGACGTCGTCGGCGGCCGACCGGGAATCGGTCACCACGGCGTCGGACGTGGCGATCATCCCGAGGCGGCGCCGGTACGCCGAACTCGCGAACCGCTCGGCGATGTAGTGCTCTGGGAAGAGGTACGGGATCAGG
>CAXBAZ010000063.1:0-10899 GCA_963973395.1 uncultured Acidimicrobiaceae bacterium | reverse complement strand
CCGAGACCGCGCTGGCGCTCAGCGCCGACGGGTTCCAGGACGGCATCGCACGGTGGGGCGTCGGCGACGAGATCCCGATCGACATGCCCCGGGCGGCTGCGAGCACGATCGGCGACTTCGAGAACATCGACCAGCAGCTCCCGCTGCTCGCGATCCGCGGGTTCGGCCAGAACGACGTGCAGATGGTGCCGATCCACATGGCGATGGTCGCCGCCACGGTCGCCAACGACGGCGAGATGATGAAGCCGTTCGTCGTCGACGCCGAACTCGACCACGACGGTCGGGTCATCAGCCGCACACAACCGGAAGTCTGGCAGCGCCCGATCAGCCGTCAGACCGCCGGCATCCTGCAGGACCTCATGGTCGGCGTCGCCGAGAACGGCACCGCCAGTTGCTGCATCGGCCTCGACAACGGCATCAGCGTCGCCGCCAAGACCGGCACCGCCCAGCTGAACGGGCCGGGCGAGCCCGAGCGGTCGCACGCCTGGATCGTCGCCTACGCGCCGGTCGAACAACCGAAGTACGCCGTCGTTGTCATGCTGCAGGGCACGAACGCCGAGATCTCGGCCGGGACCGGCGGCCGGTTGGCCGGCCCGATCGCCAAGGCGATGCTCGACGCCGTGTTCGCCATCGATCCCCCGCTGCCCGCCGATGCTGCCGACGGCGGCGCCGACTCCGGCGACGGCTCGGACGTCAGCTCGGACGACGCGGCGAACACCGAAGCGAGCGCCGACGGATGACGTCGGTCGATCGGCGTGCCGATGGAGTGAACGTGTTCGCGCCGGAAGGGTCGATAGCCTCGTGCAACGTTCGCCCCGCCCACCGATGGCGCCGCGGACAAAGGCAGACATGAGCAACAGCGGTGACGCCACGGTCATCAACGACCGCTACGAGATCCACAAGCGCGTGGGACGCGGCGGGATGGCCGACGTCTTCTTGGCGCGCGACCTGCTGCTCGATCGCCAAGTGGCGATGAAGATCCTCTTCCCCGAGTTCGCGATCGATCCGAACTTCGTCGAGCGCTTCCGGCGTGAGGCCCAGGCGGCGGCCAACCTGAGCCACCCGAACATCGTCAACGTGTACGACTGGGGCAAGTACGAGGGCACGTACTTCATCGCGATGGAGTACGTGCAGGGTCGAAATCTCGCGGAGATCCTGAAGACCAACAAACAGCTGACCCCCAAGCAGTCCGCCGAGATCGCCTCCGAGGTGGCCGCCGCACTGGGATTCGCCCACGAGGCCGGCCTCGCCCACCGCGACGTCAAGCCCGCCAACGTGATGATCGGCTCGAACGGCCAGGTGAAGGTGGCCGACTTCGGCATCGCCCGGGCGATGAATTCGGCCACCGAGTCGAACCTGACCCAGGCCGGCTCGGTGATGGGCACCGCCAGCTACTTCTCGCCCGAACAGGCCCAGGGCGCCCAACCCGACCCACGCAGCGACCTGTACTCGCTCGGCATCGTGATGTACGAGATGGTGGCAGGGCGGCCGCCGTTCACCGGCGAGAACCCGGTCAGCATCGCCTACAAGCAGGTGCACGACAAACCGCAGCCGCTCAACCAGATCGTCGACGACGTGCCCCGCCCGTTCGAGGCGATCATCGCCAAGCTGCTCGCCAAAGACCCCAAGATGCGCTACCCGAGCGCCCTGGCGCTGCGCGACGACCTGCGGAGGTTCCGCAACGGCGAGCAGGTGCAGGCGCTGGTCGCCGCCGCGGCGCGACCCGGTACCCCGGCCGGCGGCGTCGCCCGCCCGCCCGCGGCGCCCGGCGCGACGCAGCCGATCGGCACCACGCCCACCGTCTCCCAGCCGTACTCGGGCGCGCAGCCGACGGCCCATCCGGCGATCGCAGGTGCGCCGACCGGCGTCATGCCCCAACAGCCCGGTCCCGAACTCGGGCAGTACCCGCCGGGGGCGTCGTCGGAAGCCCGGTACTACCAGGATTCGAACTCTCGCACCGGTTGGTACGCACTGGCGGCGTTCATCGCCCTGATCGCGCTGGTCGCCGGTGGCGTGCTGCTCTACCAGGGGCTCACCCAGGAGAACGACGAGTCGACGGCGCTCGAACTCGCCAACTACGTGAACCAACCGCTCGAGCGTGTGACGGGCGCGCTCGACGCCCTCAACCTGCCGTACATCGTGATCCCCGAGGAGAACCCGCAGTTCGCGCCGCAGTTCGTGCACCGTACGGTGCCCGAGGCCGGCACGATCGTGCCCGAGGGTCGGGTGATCGAGCTCTACTTCAACCCGACCGATGCGCTCGTCGCGGTCCCGAACGTGGAGGGACGCACCCTCGACGAGGCCGCGGCGATCCTCGGCACCGCCGGGTTCAGCTTCCGTGAGGAGCGTGAGCGACGTCGCCGAGGGCCTCGTCATCCGCACCGATCCCACCGCCGACACCCGCGTCGAACAGGACCGGGTGATCGTCGTCTGGGTCTCGGGCGGCCCGGAGCAGGTGTCGATCCCGGCCACCGTCATCGGCGACGAGCTCGACGTCGCCCGCGCGCTGCTCGAATCGGATGCGTACGGGTTGGTCGTCACCACGGTCGAACAGGTCGACGACGTGATCCCGGCCGGCGTCGTGATCGACACCAACCCACCACCGAACACCCTGATCGAGCGGGGAGCGAGCATCGAACTCGTGATCAGCTCCGGTCCGGGGCAGGTGCGGGTGCCGCCACTCGAGGGGCTCACCGAGGGCCAGGCCAGGAACTCGTTGGACGAACAGGGCCTCGCCGTCGATGTCACGTACCAGGAACTGGCCCCCGGCGCCGCCGAGGACGGCACGGTGCTCGAACAGAGCATCCCGCCGACCCAGGAGGTCGACAAGGGGACCACGATCTCGATCGTGGTCGGCCAGTCCCGCGTGGCCGAGACCACCACGACCACGAGCACCACGACGACCACGACGACGACCGTGCCGCCGACCACGACGACGCCGCCGACCACCACGACGACGCCCGCGACCACCACCACCGCCGCGGGCACCTCGACCACGACGCCGTAACGTTCGGTGTCAGGCACCGAACGTTACGGTTCGGTGCGGGCGAGGAAGTTCTTGAGCAGGTCGTGCCCGCACCCCGTCAGGATGCTCTCCGGGTGGAACTGCACACCCTCGACGTCGACCTCACGGTGCCGCACCCCCATCACGATCCCGTCGGCCGATCGTGCCGTGACCTCGAGCTCGTCGGGCACCGTGGCCGGGTCGAGGACCAACGAGTGGTAGCGGGTCGCGGTGAGTGGTGACGGGAGTCCGGCGAACACGCCGACGCCGTCGTGCTCGATCGGCGACGTCTTGCCGTGCATGAGCTGGGGTGCCCGGACGACGGCGGCGCCGTAGACGTGGCCGATCGCCTGGTGGCCGAGGCACACCCCGAGCACCGGCGTGCCGATCGCCGCGAACGTCGTGACCGCGTCGCAGATGATGCCCGACGTCTCCGGCCGGCCCGGGCCGGGCGAGAGCAGCACGCCGTCGGGAGCCAGCTCGACCGCCTCGTCCACGGTGATCCGGTCGTTGCGGTGCACGATCGGGTCGGCGCCCAACTCACCGAGGTACTGCACGAGGTTGTACACGAAGCTGTCGTACGAGTCGATCACGAGAATGCGGGGCATCGGCGCTCACGTTACCGACGGGGTCGCCGACGATCGGTACGCGTTGACCGCCCGCCGGTTGCGCCGCCGAGCGGTCGCCGGCCGGGCGTCGCCGTGGATCACTTCATCTCGCTCTAGACTCGACGTTCGTGGCACCTCCAAAGCGCAAGACAGGCGGCGGTCGAACGACCCCCAAGGGCACCCGGCCCGGCGAGCAGCGGATCGCCAACCCGAACGAGAACGAGCGGGGCGTGCACGCCTCGACCCGGTACACCCCGCCGGTCACGAGCGAGATGCGCGCCCCCAAGCCGTGGATCCCCGTGCTGATGGTCGCACTGTTCATCATCGGCATGATCGTGATCATCCTGCGCAACCTGGTGTTCCAGGGCAACAACTGGCTCACGCTGGTCGGTCTGGGTGCGATCCTCGGGGGTCTCTACACCGCCACCAAATGGCGATAGACAGTCGGCTCGAACGCGCTCCGCGCGCAACCGGACGGGCCACGTTGTCCACACCGCCGAACTCACACCGGTGTCATTTCCCCCATAGTTGTCCACAGGCTGGTGGATAACACCCGACCTCGTCAGTCGTAGAGTGGCGCGACGACCACCATTTCCTCCAAGCAGTGCTTCGGAGGGGGCGGATCGTCGTCAGGGGCAAGCGTCAACTTCAGCTCCACTCCGCAGACATCGCACCGATACCGCATGTTCACCTTCCGGAGATCTCCGGGCTCGGGCGGGGGTGCCGGGGGTGCCGAGAGGGCATGCAGCATCGCCATGCCGGTTCGCCACAGCACCACCATCAGCAGGATGCCGACGAGGAACCACAGCACACTGCCCACAGACACGGCGAGGATCACGGACCCCACGCTACCGGTTATCCCCAGGCCCTGTGGGCAGCGGATCGGGGGCCCGGCGGGCCCTCAGCCGAGTCGCTCGAGGATCGTCGCGTTGGCCATGCCGCCACCTTCGCAGATCGTCTGCAGCCCGTAGCGTCCGCCGCTGCGTTCGAGTTCGTTGACGAGCGTTGCCATCAGCCGGGCGCCCGAACAGCCGAGTGGATGCCCGAGCGCGATCGCCCCACCGTTGACGTTGACACGATCGGGATCGGCGTGGTGTTCACGCTGCCATGCGAGCACCGCGGACGCGAACGCCTCGTTGATCTCGATCAGGTCGATCTCGTCGAGTCGCATCCCGGCCCGCTCGAGCACTTTCGCGGTGGCAGGGATCGGCGCCGTGAGCATCAACCGCGGATCGGCGCCGGCGAGCGCGAACTCGACGAACCGGGCCCTCGGCGTCAACCCCAGCTCGCGGGCGCGGGCCTCGCTCATGATCAGGACCGCAGCGGCGCCGTCGGTGATCTGTGACGAGTTGCCGGCCGTGACGCGACCGCCCTCCGCCTCGGAGCGGAACACCGGTTTCAACTTGGCGAGCGTCTCGACGGTGGTCTCGCGGACCCCTTCGTCGTGACGGACGGGCGCTCCGTCGGCACCGGCCACCGGCACGATCTCGCGATCGAAGCGTCCCTCGGTGACCGCCCGATGCGCCCGCTGCTGCGATCGGGCGCCGTACTCGTCCATCTCCTCGCGGGTGATCTCCCATCGGTCGGCGATGAGCTCGGCCGAGATCCCCTGCGGCACCAGCCCGCCCTGGTCGGCGTAGCGCGCACCGATCCGCGGACCGAACGGGTAGCCGTACCTGCCGTCGGCCATCGACGAACCCATCGGCACGCGTGTCATGACCTCGACGCCGCCCGCGATCACGATGTCGTACGCACCCGCGATGACACCCTGGGCGGCGAAGTGGGCCGCCTGCTGGCTCGACCCGCACTGGCGGTCGACGGTGGTGCCGGGCACGTGCTCGGGCCATCCCGCCGCCAGCACCGCGTTGCGGGCGACGTTCGCTGTCTGTTCACCGACCTGCATGACACAACCGAGCACGACGTCGTCGATCAGGCCGGGATCGAGGTCGCTGCGCTCGACGAGGGCCGTCAGTGTCTCCGCGGCCAGGTCGACGGGGTGCCAGTGCTGCAGCTTCCCGTTGCGCTTCCCCAACGGGGTGCGCACCGCGTCGACGATGACGGCCGTGGTCATGGGTCGAGTCTGGTCGCGACTGTGTCCGACGTCACAACCGGAGCGTGCCCCCGCCGGTCACGTCGGAGCACCCGGTGCGACCGCCCGCAGGACGAGTCGGACGATCTGGTCGATCTCGCCGGGACGGAAGCCGGAACGGTCGTGCATCACGCGCGCGATCATCGGCCCTTCCAACAAGGCCGCAACCGTCTCGATGTCGATCGTCGGGTCGATCACACCGGCCGCCATGCCGCGCTGGATCGCCAGCCGGACCGGCGCCTTGCGTTCGGCGATGTGACGTTGGCGGAGCCGGCTGAACTCCTCGTCGGTCGCGGCGCGCTGCATCACGGCCACGATGATCTGGCGGATGTCGGGCCGCGTCGCGATGTCGACGTAGTGGCGCATCAACTCGACGAGGTCGCGGCCGACGTCCCCCGTGTCGATGTCGGTCACCTCGCCGACGACCGACGACAGCGCGGCCAACAGCAGGTCGTCGGCCGTGGCGAAGTGGCGGTAGATCGTGGTCTTGGCGACGCCCGACTCGGCCGTGAAGGCGTCGAGCCCGCGCTCACGGACGATGCGCTGCGTGGCGCGCAGCATCTTGGCGCGCGCGGCGGTGCTGAGACGTCCGGACATACTGCTACGCGAAGGTAGCGGCAACTGCCGCGAACGACACCTTCAACTGCTCGTGGACGGATCATGAACAGGGTGTGACATCGGCGACATCTCGCTACGTCACCGTTGCGACCGGCCCGGACTGGCGATAGACCGACCCCCGGTCGCACTCGACGCCGACACCCGATCCGGAGGACACACACATGTACCAGGCACACGCACGGTGGTGCTACCACCATCGTTGGACCGTGGTCGGCGTGTGGATCGCGCTCATCGTCGGACTCAACGCGGTCGGTGGCGTCGTCGGATCGGCCTTCGATGCGGAATTCACCTCGACCGGCTCCGAGAGCAACGCAGGGTTCGAGACACTCGAGGAGTACTTCCCGGGTGCCGGCAGTGCATTCGGCGGGCAGATCGTCTTCCGGTCGGCCGAGGGCGTCGACGATCCGGACGTCGCGGCCGCGATGACCGAGATGTTCGACGAGGTCGCCACGATCGAGGGTGTGACCATCGTGAGCCCGTACACACCGTTCGGTGCCGAACAGGTCAACGACGACGGCACGATCGCGTTCGCCCAGGTCAACCTCGCGAACGACATCAACGAGTCCGAATCCGTCGTGATCGGCGAACAGATCACCGAAGCGACGCCGACCCTCGACGGACTGCGCGTCGAGATCGGCGGTGCCGCGCTCGGCGAATTCGAACCGCCCGAGTCCGAGCTGATCGGCCTCGCCTTCGCGATCGTCGTGCTCGTGCTCGCATTCGGCTCGGTGCTCGCGATGGGTCTCCCGATCGGCGTCGCGATCGCCGGCGTCGGCGCGGGGGGCTTCGGTCTCGTCTCACTGCTCACGCACGCGTTCCAGATCCCCGAGTTCGCCCCGCTGATCGGCATCATGATCGGTCTCGGCGTCGGCATCGACTACGCCCTGTTCATCATCACCCGCTACCGGGAACTGACCCGCGCCGGTGCGACGCCCGAACAGGCCACGATCGGCGCGATGGACACCGCAGGACGGGCCGTCGTGTTCGCGGGCATCACCGTCGTGCTGTCGCTGCTCGGCATGCTGCTGATCGGTCTGCCCTTCATCGCCGGCCTCGGGATCGCCGCCGCCGCCACCGTGGCCGTCACGTTGCTCGCCTCGATCACCCTGTTGCCGGCGCTGCTGGCGCTCGCCCACGACCGGCTCGAGGTGACCCGCTGGCGCGGCCTGATCATGGCCGGGTTCGCGGCGATCGCACTCCTCGGGTTGGGCCTCAGCCTGCCGGTGCTCGCCCTGTTCGGCGCCGTCCTGTTCGTCGGCACGCTGCTCGCCAGCTTCGGCTTCGCGCCGCTGCGCCGCGTCGTGCCGCCCCGACCGCAGAAGCCGATCCGCGAGACCTGGGCGTACCGTTGGAGTCACCTCATCCAGGCCCGCCCGTGGACGTTCCTGATCGCGGGCACCGCCGTGCTCCTGATCCTGGGCGCCCCCCTGCTCGGCCTCCGGCTCGGCTTCTCGGACGAGGGCAACTTCCCCGAGGAGACCACGACCCGGCAGGCCTACGACCTGATCGGCGAAGGGTTCGGCCCCGGCTTCAACGGGCCGTTCCTGCTGGCGGCGCAGATCGACAGCGCCGACGACATCCCGACCATCGAGCAGTTGGCCGCTGCGGGCGTGCAGAGCGTCTCGCAGCCCTTCCCGAACGACCTCGACGACCCGGCCGCGTCCGAGGCGTTCATCGTCCGCATCGTCCCCACCACGTCGCCACAGGACGAGGTGACCGAACAGACGGTCCTGCGCCTGCGCTCCGACGTGATCGCACCGATCGTCGACGGCACCGGGATCGAGGCGAACCTCACCGGCGCCGTACCGGCGAACATCGATTTCTCCGACTACCTCGGCGGCCGCATCCTGATCTTCTTCGGGGCGGTGCTCGCCGTGTCGTTCGTGTTGCTCATGATGGTGTTCCGCTCGCTGCTCGTGCCGCTGAAGGCCGTCCTCATGTTCGGCCTGTCGATGGACTACGAGGTCTTCCTGCTGTCACGGGTCAAGGAGGAGTACGACCGCACGGGCGATGCGAAGAACTCGGTCGCCGACGGCCTCGCTGCGACGGCCCGGGTCATCACCGCTGCGGCGGCGATCATGGTCGTCGTGTTCGGTGCGTTCCTGCTCGAGGACAACCGGATCATCAAACTCTTCGGCACCGGGCTCGCACTCGCCATCTTCCTCGACGCGACGCTCGTGCGCATGCTGCTCGTGCCGGCCACGATGGAGCTGCTCGGCTCCCGCAACTGGTGGTTCCCGAAGTGGCTCGACCGCCTCGTCCCGACGCTCAACGTCGAGGGTCACGAACTCGAACAGATGCACGCCGGCTTCGGCGTGGCCGTCGTCGACGAGTCGGGAACCGAACCAGACACCGAACGGATACCGGTCGACGCCTGAGCGAGCCCGATCAACGCGGATCGGCGACCGGATCGACCAGCGCGGTCATCTCGCGGATCGCCGAGATCTGCTCGTCGTCGAGCCGCCCGGCGAACCGCGCCTGCACCGAGCGTCGGTACGTCACGCTCATCTCGCGCCACAGCGTGCGCCCGCGCGGCGTGAGCTCGATGTCGACCGCACGGTGGTCATCGGGGTCGACCTGCCGGTGGCGGGCGATCCAGCACTCCTCCTCCAACCGGTCGAAGCGACGGCTCAAGCTGGACGCAGGGATGCGCATCCGGGACGCGACGTCCTGCGGACGCGCTCGGCCGTCGAGCTGGCGCAGCGCAGCGAGCACGTCGAACCAGCCGAGCGGCACCGCCCATTCGAGCCGCAGGTCGTCGTCGATGCCCCGGGTGATGTCGGTGACGACCGACTGGAGGTCCCGCCACGCCTCGAGCCGCTTGGTGTCGAGGCGCGGCATGGATCAGACGACGGCCTTGAGCGCGTTCGAGAACGCGCCGACCGCCTCGTCGATCTCGGCGGCACTCACGACGAGCGGCGGCATCCAGCGCACGATGTTGCCGTCGGTACCCGCGTTCATGAGGATCACGCGACCCTCGCGGCGGCAATGCTCGAGCACGGCCGGGACGACCGTGGCGTCCTCGAAGCTCGCACCGACCATCAGGCCGGGGCCGCGCACCTGACGCAGTATCGGGTAGTGCTCCTTGAGCTCGCTCAACGCGTCGCGGAGCTGGGTGCCCCTCGTACGTACGTTGTCGAGGAACCCGGGTTCGCTCATCACCTCGATGGTGGCGAGCGCGGCGGCACAGCCGAGCGGGTTGCCGCCGTAGGTGCCGCCGTGGCTGCCGCGCGGCCACTGGTCGTCGAGTTCGCGCCGGGTGCCGAGCGCGGCGAACGGGAAACCGCTCGCGATGCCCTTGGCCATGCAGATGATGTCGGGTTCGATGTCGAACTGATCGACGGCGAACCAGTTGCCGGTGCGGCCGAACCCGCTCTGGACCTCGTCGGCGATGAACATGATGCCGTGCTCGCGACAGCGTTCGACGATGCCCTCGATGAACGCCCGCGGAGCGGGAACGTATCCGCCCTCGCCGAGCACGGGTTCGAGGATGACAGCCGCGGTCTCCGCCGGTGCGGTCTGCTGCTGCAGCAACCGGTCGAACCCGCGCAGCGACGCGTTGATCGTCGCCTCCTGGTCGGACGCCAGCGGATCGGGGAACGGCGCGACGAAGACGCCGCCCGGCAACGGCGCGTGGCCGGCCCGGTACACGGTCTTTGAAGTTGTCATCGCCATCGACAGATGGGTGCGGCCGTGGAACGAACCCTGGAAGACGACGACGTTGGGCCGCTTCGTGACCTGCTTCGCGAGCTTCACCGCAGCCTCGGTGATCTCCGCGCCGGAGTTCGCGAAGAAGAACGTGTCGATGCCCGCCGGCGTGATCTCGTCGAGCTTCGACGCCAACGGTTCGAGCAGGTCGTGCGTGAACACGTTGACCTGCGCGTGGAGGAACCGTTCGGCCTGAGCCGCGATCGCGGCCGTGACCTTCGGGTGGCAGTGACCGGTCGAGTTCACCGCGATCCCGGCTGCGAAATCGAGGTACTCGTGGCCGTCCACCGTGGTGATCCGGCACCCGCGCCCCGATGCGACCTCGAGGTCGGTGACCTTGAACCACACGTTCGACAAGTGCGACATCCCCGCAGCCTACGACGTGCGCAGGGGCCCCGAACGCGCTCGCCGGCTCAGGCGGTCGCGGACGCGATCTCGAGTGCCGCGTCGAACCCGATGCGACCGAGCAGGTGCTTCCGGAACGGCATCACGGCCCGTGGCATGTTGACCCCGAGCACGCCGCGCAGCCGGCCGTTGCGCCCGTACAGCGCGGCGAACTGCCGGTCGTCGATCGAACCGGCGACGACGACCACGTCGTCGTCGGGAGCGGCTCGTCCGAGGAACTGGATCCGTCGGTCGTACTGTTCGCTCCAGAAGAACGGCACCGGGGCGTAGTCGACCCGCGGCTGCCCGGCCGCCTCCGAGATCAGGTTGGATGCCGCCTGTGCGCCCTGCTCGGCGGCGTTGGTCCAGTGCTCCACCCGCATCTCCTCATCGAACAGCGGATTGCGCCAGCGCACGATGTCGCCGGCGCCGTACACGAGCGGATGCCCCGCGTTGAGATCGGCACCACACACCAGCCCGTCGCGGAT
>CAXBAZ010000062.1:0-10912 GCA_963973395.1 uncultured Acidimicrobiaceae bacterium | reverse complement strand
AGCTGCGTCGCTGTGGATCGTCATGTCGGCCTTCGGTTGGGCGGGCGATCCATTGGCGGTCTTCGTGGCATTCGGTGTGGTCAATGTCATCGCGGTCCTCCCGGTGACACCGCGCGGACTCGGAGTCGTCGAGGCCGTCCTCATCCCGATGCTGATCGCGTTCGGTGCACCCGGCGACATCGCGGCCGTCGGCGTTCTCGGTTGGCGGTTGCTGTCGTTCTGGCTGCCGATCCCCGTCGGCGCGCTGAGCTATCTCTCGCTGCGCGTGGCGCCGGCGGATGTCGGCCCGTCCTGACGTTCACGTGGCGGCGGTCCACCCCGCGGCGCATGGAGCAGGGCCGGATGGGGTACTCGCCCACCATGCACCCTCATCGACAGGACGAACTGGCTCCGGCGACGAAGCTCGGATCGAGGCGACGTCCCCCTTGGCGGCGAGCTGCGATCGGTGCGGTAGCCCTCCCGCTCGTCGTCGCAGGATGCGACGGCGACGACGACATGGTGGACCAGATCGAGGACGAGGTCGCCGACGTCGGCGGTGAGGTCGCGGACGCCATCGAGGAGTTCGGCCAGGACACCGTCGAACTCGCGGCCCGGAACTTCGCCAGCAACCAGGGCGCCGACGAGTTCGCCGATGCCGGCTACCCGATCGACGGGAATCTGGAGTGCACGGCCGATGCGACCGACGACCTGACCGCGGTCGAAATCAACTGTGGTGGCGCCACCGAGGACGGATTGGTCGTGGCGCTGACCGGCACGACGACCGAACTCCCCGGAGCATCGCTGACCGAGCTCGAGGGTGACTTCGTCGGCATCGTCGGCGGGAACGAGGTGTTCCGCACCGACGCCCTCGGCTGACCGAGTGCCAGAGCAGCGCCCTCGCCAGGATTCGAACCTGGGCACATGGCTTCGGAGGCCAATGCTCTATCCCCTGAGCTACGAGGGCGGGGACCGCCGGATGACGGCAGCACAGCGAATCTAGCGTCTGGTCCCGACCGTCGCACCGGGCCCGCCGGTACGGACGGTGGTCCGGCGGGACGAAGACGCCACAATGGCGGGGTGGCCGACCCGATCTCCATCGTCTCCGAACTGCTCACGCCCGTGTTCGCCGAGATCGCCGGCCGTCCCGATGCGTCCGACGTCGACCCGGTCGTGCGCCCGTCCGACCGTGCCGACGCCCAGGTGAACGGTGCGCTCCCCCTCGCCAAGCAGATCGGCTCCAACCCTCGGGAGATCGCACAGCGCGTGGTCGATGCCGGCGTGCTGGACCACGTGTGCTCCTCCGTCGAGATCGCCGGACCGGGATTCGTCAACCTGACGTTCTCCGAGTCGTTCCTGTCCGCCCAGCTCGGCGAGGTGGCCGGCGACGATCGACTCGGGGTGGAACCGGCAGCCGAATCCCGCAAGGTCGTCATCGACTATTCGGCGCCGAACGTCGCCAAGGAGATGCACGCCGGACACCTCCGGACGACCGTGATCGGCGACGCTCTGGTGCGCATGCTCGAGTTCCAGGGGCACGAGGTGATCCGCGAGAACCACATCGGCGACTGGGGCCGCCCGTTCGGCATGATGATCGAGCACCTCCTCGACATCGGCGAAGACGTCGCCGCCGCCGGCCTCCAACAGGGAGACCTCGACGGCTTCTACAAGGCCGCCAACGCCAAGTTCGCCGGCTCGGAGGAGTTCCAGCAGCGATCGCGCGACCGTGTGGTGAAACTGCAGGCTCGCGAACCCGAGACGATCGCGATCTGGCAGCGGCTCGTCGACATGTCGAACGACTACTTCAACCTCGTGTACCGCAAGCTCGACGTGCTGCTGACCGATGACGACCTCGCGGGCGAGAGCAAGTACGAGTCGCTGATGCCCGAGGTGTACGAACGTCTCGTCGGCGCCGGCCTCCTGACCGAGAGCGACGGGGCCCAGGTCGTGTTCGTGCCCGGGTTCACGAACCGGGAGAACGAACCGTTGCCGCTGATCGTGCGGTCGAGCGCAGGAGCGTTCATGTACGCCACCAGCGACCTCGCGTGCGTCCTCGATCGCACCGAGCACATCGGCGCCGACCTGCTGCTCTACGTGATCGGCGCACCGCAGGCCCAACACCTGCAGATGGTGTTCGAGGTGTCGCGGATGGCCGGTTGGTTGAACCCTCCGGCGGAGGCGGTGCACGTGTCGTTCGGCAGCGTGCTCGGCGACGACCGCAAGATGCTCCGCAGCCGGAGCGGTGACGCCGTCAAGCTGATCGAACTGCTCGACGAGGCGGTCGAACGGGCCGAGTCGGCCGTGGCGGAGAAGAGCCCCGACCTCGGTGCCGACGAACGGTCGACGATCGCCCGCATGATCGGCATCGGCGCGCTGAAGTACGCCGATCTGTCGACGGACCGCGTGAAGGACTACGTGTTCGACTGGGACCGAATGCTCGCGTTCGAAGGCAACACGGCGCCGTACCTCCAGTACGCCCATGCCCGGATCTGCTCGATCTTCCGGCGTGCCGACGTCGACCGGGCGGCGGTGCGGGGGAGCGCGGTCGAGCTCGGTACCGAACAGGAGCGAACGCTCGCCAAACGCCTGCTCGCGTACCCGACGGCGCTCGACGACACGCTGGCCTCCTACTCGCCGCACAAGCTCTGCACCTACCTGTTCGAGCTCGCGCAGGACTTCACGTCGTTCTACGAGCACTGCCCGGTGGCCAAGGCCGACGAGCCCGTGCGCACCAGCCGCCTCGCCCTGTGCGACGTGACCGCCCGCACGCTCGAACACGGCCTCGGCCTGCTCGGCATCTCGGCGCCGACCGCGATGTAGGCGAACCGGCGGCACCGGTGGTCCCGGTCGCCGGCGGATACCGTGGCGGTGTGACGTCGTTGCCGCAGCGCCTCCTGCCCGACACGGCGAGCGTCGGTGACGACGGCTGGCTCACGGTCGGTGGCTGCTCGATCCGCGACCTGGCGGTCGAGTTCGGAACGCCGCTGTTCGTGTACGACGAAGCGCACATCAGAGCCCGATGCCGCGAAGCGGTGGCCGCGTTCGGCGAGCACCGGGCGGTGTACGCCACCAAGGCGTTCCTGTGCACCGCGATGGCGCGACTGGCGTACGAGGAGCGGATGAACCTCGACGTCGCCACCGGCGGTGAGCTGCACACGGTGCTCGCAGCGGGTGTGCCCGCGAGCGCGTGTGTGATGCACGGCAACAACAAGAGCCTCGCCGAGCTCCGCCGGGCGATCGAGGTCGGCGTGCACCAGATCGTCGTCGACTCCTTCGATGAACTCGACCGGCTCGACGCGCTGCATGCCGACGGCGTCGGCCCGGTGCCCGACGTGCTGCTGCGGATCACCCCGGGCGTGCACGCCCACACGCACGAGTTCATCGCCACCGGCCAGGACGATTCGAAGTTCGGGTTCAACCTGGGCAACGGCGACGCGATGTTGGCGGTCGAGCGGGCCCGGACCGCGACCAGCGTGAACCTGGTGGGGCTGCACTGTCACATCGGCTCGAACGTGTTCGTCGCGTCCAGCTTCGGCAAGGCGGCCGAGGTGATGGCGAAGTTCGCGGCGCCGCTCGACCTGCCCGAGCTCGTGCTCGGCGGCGGTCTCGGCGTCGCCTACGTCGAATCCGAAGAGGCGCCGTCGATCACGCAGTGGGGCCACGTCCTGCGCGACGCGTGCGAAGCACTCGGGGTGCGCGCCCGGGTGAGCGTCGAGCCCGGACGCTCGATCGTGGCGGCCGCGGCGATCACCGTGTACACCTTGGGCACGATCAAGCAGATCCCCGGCGTGCGGACGTACTTCTCCGTGGACGGCGGGATGAGCGACAACCCCCGGCCGGTGCTCTACGGCTCGGGCTACGAGTCGTTCCTGCCGCGGGCCCCGTTCGCCGACCGCACCAGGCACGGCCGGCTGGTCGGCAAACACTGCGAGAGCGGCGACGTGCTGCTGTTCGACGCCGAGCTGCCGGCCGACGCCGTGGTCGGCGACCTGGTGGCGACCCCGGTCACCGGCGCCTACGGCCAGTCGATGGGCTCCAACTACAACCGGATCACCAGGCCTCCGGTCGTGTTCGTGAACGACGGGGACGCTCGGTTGGTCGTCAGACGGGAGACGTTCGACGACCTCCTGGCCACCGACGTCGGCTGATCAGCGGTTCCGGTCCGATCATCGACGTTTGGATTCGAGGTACGCGCGGCTGATCGCGCGGGACTCGGGGTCGGCGAGGGCGGCGGCGAGCGTGTCGGCGTCGTTGGCGTTGCGGCGAGGTCCTCGGTGACGGCGTTGACGTGCTGCTTGGTCGCCCGCAGGGCGAACGTCGGCTTGCTCGCCAGTTCGGCGGCCAGCGCGTCGGCCTCGTCGAAGAGGCGATCGTCGGGCACGACACGGTTCAGGAAGCGCAGCGCCTTGGCCTCGTCGGCGTCGAAGGGCCGGCAGGTGAGCACCAGTTCCTTCGTGACGGCCGGGCCGAGCTCACGCACCAGCCTCGGGATGCCACCCCACGCCAGTGGGATGCCGAGGTCGACCTCGGGGATCGAGAACCGCACGGTCTCCGACGCCAGCCGCAGATCACAGGCGGCGGCCAGGACGAGCCCGCCACCGACACAGTGGCCGTGGATCGCAGCGACCGTCAGCGGACGGACGTCGGTGAGTGCTTCGGCGGCGAGCCGTCCGAGGTCGGCGTTGTCACGGGGCGACGCGTCGGCGTCGAGTGATCGGAAGTCGTCGAGATCGAATCCGGCGGAGAAGGCCCGACCCGCACCGCGCACGACGACCGCCTTGATGACGGTCGTCTCGTCGAGCCAGCGGCAGGCCGTGACGATCTCGCGCAGTGTCTCGGCCGAGAGCGCGTTCAACCGATCGGGCCGGTTGAGCATCATCGTCGCAACCGGTGCGTCGGCCCGGTGGATCAGCTCGATCGTCGACAGTCGTGGTGGTGACATCCGCCCAGCCAAGCACGACCGGTCCGGCGTCGTCGCAGCGGGCGTCCGGACCTGCCGTACGATCGATCCATGGCGCGCGACATCGTTGGTCGGTTCGAACGGATGGTGGGCAGGGCCCCGGGTGGCCGGCGTCGGGAGGCGAGCGACGACACGACGGGCGGCGAGCGGGACGGCGGTTCGAACTCGACAGGTGGGCTCGACGACCGACTCAAGGACATCCTCCGCAAGGGTCGCTCGACGGCGACGAGGACGTCCGCGGCGACGAGGACCGCCGGCAAGACGGCGCGCGACCGCATCCGCCGGACGCCGCCGGGACGCAGGTCGGCGGACCGGGCATCGACGTTGCCGCCCGAAGGCATCGTCACGGTCGAGTACACCCCACACATCGACGGCGACCCCGACCCCGGGGAGGTCGTGTGGACCTGGGTGCCGTTCGAGGACGACCCCGAGCAGGGCAAGGACCGTCCGGTCGTCGTGATCGGCCGTCGCCGTCGGAGCCTCGTCGGCGTACCGCTCACGACCAGGCGCAACGACCGCGAGGCGCAGATCGCGCTCGGCGCGGGCGACTGGGACCCCAGGCGCCGGCCGAGCTACGCCCGCATCTGGCGGATGCTCGACATCGACGCCGACCGGACCCGCCGGGAGGGGGCCGTGCTCGATCGACGCCTGTTCGACGCCGTGATCGCCGCCGTCGACGAGTACTACGACATTCGCCGCCCCGACCCGGTTCCGAGCGACGTCGGACCCGACGCCGGATGAATCGAACGAGCTGGCGATCAGCGTCGAGCACGCCTCGACGGCCGGCGATTCCGAGCAACCGCATCGCGATCCGTTCGATCGCATGCCGGCGGCTCAGGCGGTGGTCGACGGTGCCGTGTCGATCCCCCGGGACACTGAGCTCGCTCGGTTCCTCGTCGACATCGAGTGGTAGCCGGATCGCGTCCGGAGCGTCGGCGACGTCGGCCACTAGCCTGCCTGCGTGGCCAACGAACCCAGTGACGTGACCCCCCGCACGATTCGGATCGGTCTGCTCGGCTGCGGCAACGTGGGCGGAGCGCTCGTCCCGCTGATCGAGCAGCAGTCCGAGATGATCGCGGCCCGGACCGGGATCCGGCTCGAGATCACCCGGGTCGCGGTCCGCAACATGTCGAAGGACCGTGGCATGACGCTGGCCGACGGGATCCTCACCCGGGATGCCCACGAGGTCGTCGGCGATCCCGACATCGACCTCGTCGTCGAGGTGATCGGTGGCATCGAGCCCGCCCGGGAACTGATCGCGACCGCCCTGAGCAACGGCAAGCCGGTCGTCACGGGCAACAAGGAACTGCTGGCGAACGTCGGCACCGAGCTGTTCGCGCTCGCCGACGAGCACGGCGTCGACCTGCTCTTCGAGGCGGCGGTCGCCGGCGGGATCCCGCTCATCCGTCCGCTGCGCGAGAGCCTGCGCGGCGAGCCGATCACGCGCGTGATGGGCATTCTGAACGGCACGACCAATTTCATCCTGACGAAGATGAGCGAGGAGGGGGCCGAGTACGGCGAGGCCCTCGCCGAAGCGCAGGAGTTGGGGTTCGCCGAGCGTGACCCGACCGCCGACGTCGAGGGCTACGACGCCGGCGCCAAGGCGGCGATCATCGCCACGATCGCATTCGGCGCCAAGGTCGTCGCCGGCGACGTCTATCACGAGGGCATCAGCGGCGTCACCGCCGGCGACATCGCCGTCGCTCAACGGCTCGGGTACGTCGTGAAGCTGCTCGGCATCGCCGAGCGCGACGCCACGACCGGGGAGATCGCGGTCCGGGTCCACCCGGCCATGGTGCCCAAGACCCATCCCCTGGCCAGTGTCCGCGAGAGCTTCAACGCCGTCTTCGTGGAAGGCGACGCGGTCGGCCAGCTCATGTTCTACGGCCGCGGTGCGGGCGGTGCGCCGACCGCCAGCGCGGTGCTGGGCGACGTCATCGACGCCGCCGTCAACCTCGACAAGGGCACCCACGGTGGGCTCGGTGTGTTCGCGAAGGCGAAGATCCGCGCGATCGACGAGACGAGCGCCGAGTATCTCCTCAGCCTCGATGTCGCCGACGAGCCGGGCGTGCTCCACGCGGTCACCGGCGCGTTCGCCGAACACGACGTGAGCATCCGCGCCGCCGAGCAGGAAGGCATCGGCCCGGAGGCCCGGCTCGTCTTCATCACCCACTCCGCCCTCGAGGCCGACGTGCAGGCGACCGTGCGCCCCTTGCGTGACCTCGACGTCGTCCGTCGGATCGGTGGCTTCATCCGGGTGATCGGTTCCTGAGATGCGGTTCGTCTCGACCCGGGGCGACGAGCCCGACCTCGGCTTCGCCGACGTGTTGCTCGCCGGGCTGGCGAACGACGGCGGGCTGTACGTGCCCGCCACATGGCCGTCGCTCCCGGACCTCGACGGCCTCGTCACCTATGCCGACATCGCGGCTGCGGTGATGCAGCCGTACGTCGGCGATGATCTCGCCGACGGCGTGCTGGCCGAGCTGTGCCGCAATGCGTATGGGGGGTTCCGGCATCCCGCCGTCGTCCCGCTCGTGCAGATCGCCGATCGCCACTGGCTGCTCGAACTCTTCCACGGGCCGACGTTGGCGTTCAAGGACGTCGCCCTCCAACTCGTCGGACGGATGTTCGACCACGTGCTCGAGCAGCGCGGTCGTCGCATCACGATCGTCGGCGCCACCAGCGGCGACACGGGCTCGGCGGCGATCGACGGGGTCAGAGGGTGCGATCACGTCGACATCGTGATCCTGTATCCGGCCGGCCGCACGAGCGAGGTCCAGCGCCGCCAGATGACCACCGTCGACAGCCCGAACGTGCACACGATTGCGATCGACGGCAACTTCGACGACTGCCAAGACCTCGTGAAGGCGATGTTCGGTGACAGTGCCTTCCGCGAGGAGCTCCATCTCTCGGCCGTGAACTCGATCAACTGGGCCCGCGTCATGGCGCAGGTCGTGTACTACGTCACCGCGTCGCGATCGCTCGCCGGCGAGCCGACGTTCTGCGTACCGACCGGCAACTTCGGCAACGTGCTGTCGGGTTGGATCGCCCGCGAGATGGGCGCGCCGATCACCGACTTCATCGTGGCCTCCAACTCCAACGACATCCTCACCCGATTATTCAACGACGGCGACATGTCGGCCCGCGACGTCGTGCCCACCCTCAGCCCGAGCATGGACATCCAGGTCTCGTCGAACTTCGAGCGGCTCCTGTTCGAGATGAACGGACGCGACGGCGGGATCACCGCCGAACAGCTCCGGCTGTTCCGTTCGTCGGGGCGACTCGGTATCGAGCCCGACCAGCGACGACAGTTCGTCGACGGTACGTTCCGTGCGGCGCGGTTCGACGACGACCAGACGATCGAGGAGATACGTCTCGTGCACGCCGAGACGGGCCTCCTGATCGACCCGCACACCGCGACCGCCACGGCGGCGGCACGACGGACCGGCGGTGAGCACCCGATCGTGACGCTCGCGACCGCACATCCGGCCAAGTTCCCCGACGCCGTCGAGCGGGCCACCGGCCTGCGCCCGCCGCTGCCCGACCACCTGGCCGACCTGTTCGAACGTCCCGAACGCACCCATCCGTCACCGAACGACCTGGGCGCGGTGCAGGCGTTCGTGCGCTCGGTCGCCCGCGTCGTCGCCTGACCGGCGGCCCGCCCCACGGCGCACACCTGTTCGCCCGATGTTGTGCAGGGGGAGTGCACCGGGTTACAGTGGGCACACCTGGGGTTTCCCGGGTCGCACCTGTTCGACCCGACACCACTGCGGATGGTCTGTCCAGCCTCGTGAGGCGGCAGCGGTCCGGAGGGGTCATCGATCCGCCGTCGGCCGATCGAACATGTGTGTTTCCACTCCGGAAGCGTGGCGTTCACGGCGAATCGTTCGTGGTGAATCCTGCCCCGCTCCGTCCCCCCGACATCAAGGGAAGTAGGTCATCGTGACCGCACAGGCGCTCGAACAATCCGTCCTCGAAGCCAAGGACAAGACGCAGCTGATCCAGATCGCCGAAGCGCTCGGCGTCAAGGCCAACACGCGCAACAAGAAGGCCGACATCATCGGCCAGATCCTCTCCAAGACCGGCGGCGGTGCCGGCTCGTCCGACGGTGCCACCGCGGCGCGGCCCGCCGGCAGCTCGTCATCGGGTTCGTCGTCGCGGACGTCGGCTCCGCCGCCCGGACCCGACGCCGAACCCAAGGCCGAATGGGAGCTCCAGGCCGAGCAGTCCGGCAGCACCGGCGACCAGTCACCGGCCGCCGGCGAGACGTCGGGTGACGAGCCGGCCGAATCGAAGCAGACCGACACGAAGCAGACCGACACGAAGCAGACCGACACGCGGCAGGACCGGCCGTCCGGCGGCCGGCAGCAGGGTGACACGCAGCAGGACCGCTCGTCCGGCGACCGATCCGACGGCGCGAAGCAGCACGACAGGTCGGATGGTCAGGACTCCGATGACACGAACCAGGATCAGGGCAACCGGTCCGGTCAGCAGCGCGACCAGGGTCGCAACAACCAGAACCGCAACAACAACCGCCAGGACCGCAACAATCAGGACCGCAACAATCAGGACCGCAACAATCAGGACCGCAACAATCAGGACCGCAACAGTCAGGGCGGCAACGACGGCGACGGCGAGTCCCGCAACAAGCGTCGCCGGCGCCGCCGCAAGGGCCGCGGCGGCCAGGACGGCCCGCAGGGTGAAGACCGCGATCTGCTCGAGGTCGACGAGAACAACGAGCCGCAGAGCAACGAGCCGGTCAAGGTCGACGGCTACCTCGATCTGCGCGACGAGGGCTACGGCTTCGTCCGGGTCAACAACTACCTGGCGAGCAAGAGCGATTCGTACATCCCGGTCAAGCTGAGCCGTCAGTACGGGCTCCGCAAGGGTGACCACGTCGTGGGCATGTCACGCCCGGCCGGCCGCAACGAGAAGAACCCGGCGATGCTCGAGATCCACTCGGTCAACGGTCGTCCGCCCGACGAGGCCAAGAAGCGCCCCCGCTTCGAGGATCTCACCGCGCTCTTCCCCGACTCGCAGCTGCGCCTCGAGGATCCGTCCGAACCGACCAACATGACGGCGCGGATCATCGACCTCGTGAGCCCGATCGGCAAGGGCCAGCGCGGCATCATCGTGTCGCCGCCCAAAGCCGGCAAGACCTCGGTCATGAAGACGGTCGTGGCGTCGGTCGAGAAGAACAACCCGGAGGTCAAGGTCATCGTGCTGCTCATCGACGAGCGGCCCGAGGAGGTCACCGACATGAAGCGGATGGCCAAGGGCGAGGTGATCGCCTCCACGTTCGACAAGCCGAGCGACCAGCACACCCAGATCGCCGAGATGACGATCGAGAAGGCCAAGCGCATGGTCGAGTACGGCGAGGACGTGCTCGTCGTCCTCGACGGCATCACGCGTCTGAGCCGTGCGTACAACCTCGCCGCCCCGGCGAGTGGCCGCATCCTGTCCGGCGGCATCGACGCCGGCGCGCTGTACCCGCCGAAGCGGTTCTTCGGTGCAGCCCGCAACGTCGAAGAGGGCGGCTCGCTCACGATCCTCGCCACCGCACTGGTCGAGACGAACAGCCGCATGGACGAAGCCGTGTTCGAGGAGTTCAAGGGCACCGGCAACATGGAGCTCCGCCTCGACCGCAAGCTCGCCGAACGGCGGATCTATCCGGCGATCGACGTCGATGCCTCCAGCACCCGTCACGAGGAGTTGCTGTTCGACCGCAAGCAACTCCAGATGGTCTGGAAGCTCCGGCGCGTGCTGAGCGGTCTCGCCGCCGATGGCAACGCCGCTCCGGGCCTCGAGCTCCTGGTCGACCGTCTCAAGACGTTCCGCACCAACGAGGAGTTCCTCACCGAGATCGCCAAGCAGCCCGGCATGTGACCGGAGGGGATCAGACCCCCTCCGGCTCGGCATGTAATTGCGAGTTGTGCCTGGAGCGTGAGCCGATAGGCGAACTGCGACCAATCGTCA